>NZ_JBALEQ010000009.1:0-49682 GCF_036917775.1 Nostoc sp. | reverse complement strand
GATTCATCGGTTCAAACTGCTGAAATACTTACTATGTATACATTTTATCAGTTTTAAGCTCCGGTTTTTTCTGAGTTTGTGAGAAATCCGGGCCAAAGGTGCAAGGATCGCCAACCCAATCCCCAAAATTAACCCTGGTAATGGCCCTGCTAAAGATATCCAAAACTTTTGGGTGAGTGTAGCGTCATCTTTACGGGCAGTTGCTAAAGCGCCTAAAAACGGTACGAATAAAACAGAGGTATCACGATAGCCAAACAGTTTCATCGCCAATAAATGTCCGCCTTCATGGAAAAACAGTACAGCGATGAAAATCACTACACTTTGTGGAGTAAGAAAGCTTGTATAACTAGCGATAAACAACCCTAGACTACCCAACAAAAGCCAAGTGCGAAATTTTTTACCCACCAGACCAGTTTCGGTATACTGCATTTGTTTAAATCCCTCTACTTCCAGTTCTATAGGGATTTCTTGTAAAATGCTGGAATCAGTTTTGGCTTGTTGTCTGCGTTGCTTGATGATATTTGCTGCTTTCTTGTTACCCTGCATCATCAGATTAAGCGATCGCAGGACTGTTAGCCAATGTATCTGAAATAACTCTGTTCCCTTGATTGGTGATATTTTCCCTGTCTTGGCTAAGTTACTAACATAGCCACTCATCTGTATCTGTAGTGCTTGTGCAAAAGACTCTGGTGATAAACCACAAGCTGTTTTGCTGGTAGTTAATTGTTTGAGACAATCTTGATGAGTCTGCCATTGTACTGATACTTTGCTTGTATAAACATCCTGAACAATAGTGTTAGGAAACTCACCTATAAGTCCATGCTGTTTGCCGTTGACGGTCAGCAATAAAGTTCTATCCTTAAAAAAGGTATAAAACTCTATATCGAATAAATTGACAGGTTCGGCTAAACGACGAATAACTACTGTGGCATAGCTTTTGAGTGCTTTGTGATATAAAAGAAGTTCCCAATTTGTTTGCTGATATGCTTTGGTAATTGGTTGATATTGTAAATAGCTGCATGGAAGAAAGCCGAATTGCTCTAGTTCTTTAATGGGAGTTTGAAATAAATCTTTTAAATAGATAGGAACTGTATCAGCCTTTGTAATCTGGTACTTGGGATATTGAATCTGAGATTTGCTAAGTAGTAAAAAGAGAATGAGATAGCGAATAACAGTCAGTAGAACGTAAATTGCGATCGGGTAGATTAGGTATTGCATAGCAATATATAGTTTTTAACTATGCTTAGTATTCCCCGACACTACATAAAATAGATTAGTGTTGTAAATACCTAAAATAAAAATGGGTATAGCCTTTTGACCATACCCATTTCAATGATTTTAGAAAAGTGGTTACAGCTGCGGTACGTACTGCTGTTTCTCAGGAACTTCAGCGTACTCAGCCACAATTTGGCGGAATTCTTCGCCGTCAATGGTTTCTTTTTCGATGAGCAAATCGACTAAGCGATCGGTGACAGTGCGATGATCGCGGACAATTTTCTTAGCGTTGTCGTAGCATTCTTCCACGATCGCTCGGACTTGTCCATCAATGCGGGAAGCGATGGCTTCGGAATACTCAGATCGGGTTGTCCAGTCACGACCCAAGAATACTTCACCCTGCTGGCTTTCCAATGAAAGTGGCCCTAAGTCGGACATCCCGAACCGAGTCACCATCTGCCGTGCCATTCCCGATAACTGTTGCAAGTCTCCACCAGCGCCAGTTGTGACTTCCGCAGCCCCAAAAATTACTTCTTCAGCAGCGCGACCGCCCAAAGCACCAGTAATTCTGGCTTTCAACTGAGAACGAGAAATTAATCCTTGTTCTTCGTTGGGAGTAAACCAAGTTAAACCCTGTGCTTGTCCCCGTGGGATTAAGGTAACTTTTTGCACTGGGTCATGGTCTTTTAACAAAGTCCCCACTAAGGCGTGTCCAATTTCATGGTATGCAATTAAGCGCTTGCTCTTGCTGTCTACCAAAGGAGTACCTTCCATCCCAGCGACTACCCGATCCACCGCATCATCAATTTCGCGGAGGGTGATCGCTTCTTTGCGTCTTCTAGCAGTCAAAATTGCCGCTTCGTTGAGCAAGTTGGCTAAATCAGCACCAGTGAATCCAGGAGTGCGGCGAGCGATCGCATCTAAAGATACGCTAGGGTCTAGTTTCTTGTTGCGTGAATGGACTTGCAAGATTTCCAAACGCCCTTTGATATCGGGTGCATCAACTGTTACTTGGCGGTCAAAGCGACCGGGACGTAACAAAGCTGAGTCTAGTACGTCGGGACGGTTGGTAGCAGCAATAATAATGATGCCTGTATTACCTTCAAACCCGTCCATTTCGGTGAGCAACTGGTTGAGGGTTTGCTCTCTCTCGTCGTTACCGCCACCGATACCAGCGCCCCGTTGCCGTCCTACTGCGTCAATTTCATCGATGAAGATAATACAAGGGGCATTGTCTTTGGCTTTCTTAAACAAATCGCGGACACGGGATGCACCCACACCAACGAACATTTCTACAAATTCCGAACCGGAAATACTGAAGAAAGGTACGCCTGCTTCACCAGCGATCGCTTTTGCTAATAAAGTTTTACCAGTTCCAGGAGGCCCAACTAACAGCACTCCCTTGGGAATCCGTGCGCCTACAGCAGTAAATTTTTCTGGCTGTTTTAGGAAAGTGACGACTTCTTGTAGTTCTTCCTTAGCTTCTTCAATACCTGCTACGTCATCAAATTTAACCCCGGTTTTCGCCTCCATTTGGAAACGCGCCTTAGATTTGCCGAAGTTCATCGCTTGACCTGGCCCGCCGGGGAGGTTGCTAGAACGCCGGAACAAAAAGAACAACCCAGTAATCAATAAAACTGGAAACACGAGATTGCCCAACAATCCCCAGATTGCGCCATCATTCCGCATGGGGTGAGCATCAAAACTAATATCTTTTTCTTTGAGCTTGCTAATTAACTCAGGAGCGTTAACAGGCAAATCTACCCGCCACCTTTGGACGCGATTTTCGATGTCTGGATCGCGGGCTTCGATAATAGCAGTCCTACCGCCTTCGTAGAGATCAACACTGCTGACGCGATCGCCGTCCAAGTATTCTAGAAAGCGACCATAAGTCATGCGGGTATTGGCTGCATTCTTGCTCATATCAGTAGGAGCGCCTGCAAAGGCCCCTTGCCAGAAGAAAAAGCCAATTACCAAAGCCGGCAATGTCCAGAGTACTACGACTTTCCAAGAGAATTTCATCTTAATTTGCCTCTAGATGCCTATACAATTCATTAGCTCTAGTAACCAAGTGTTCATCACTCTGTCACTTTAAGCTGTTAAACGGATGTTTATAAATCCATTTTGTTTAATTTGATCTCTTAGATGCACTGTCATAAGGCAATTAGAGCATTATGGCGATGCCAACAAGAATCTTAATCAAAGTTAACTTAATTTTAATACAAAATCGCACGAGAAAAGGGAGCGCAACGGGATGCAAAGCCAGGGAGAATTTCTCCACAACGCTTCTCATATCGTTTCAACCCCTGACAATCATCTATTTAGGAAGCTGGGGAAGAGGTAATGTACCCGACTCACGTATTGTGTAGGGGGTGTGGGGAGTGTGGGAGGTGTGGGAGGTGTGGGAGGCAATGCAGTGTTCATTGATGTGCAGTTATTCAATTCCTCCTCTTTCTCCCCACACTCCCCACACTCACGCTCATTTCTCACTTGTGAGAAATCCAGGAGTAGTCTCCTTTCCCCCTGTCCCTCTGCCTTTTCCGCCCAATTCCCTACTTAACTTCTGTAATTTTGATTGTGTAAGGAAGATATTTACCTTGTTTGTAGGAACCAACCCAAACTTGGTAATTTCCAGCCAGCCATTCACCAACAATGCCGGCATTTTTGCCATCAAAATCGTCATTACACCAAGTACCACCTGGCCCCTTGATAATTATGGTGGTGTCTTCAGGACTTTGGACTTGCAACTTTAGGTAGTCGAATTTACCTGTTAACGCTAATGTGTGGTCTGGTGTTTCATCAACAAATCCAGTACAAGGGCCAGTAGCTGTTTCAGTTCTCCCACCTACTTTACTCCCAGATATTGAACCACCACTCATCCCGCGAACTGTCAGGGGGTCTGGCGAAAACTGGGGACTAATAGTTACATCTCCAAATATCGTTGGCGCTTCCTGAGCATCAGTCACAGCGTTAACTGTCGATGTGATGAAGAGCGTAACTATCATCAACGATAATCTCATCCCTCTATTGAGCGCTTTTGTCGGCATTGTAATTACGTTCGCTTCTAAGTGGTTTTGAAGACATGATTTTTACACACCAAGTTCCCAATCTGGGGAGAATTGACTACCTATTTTAGATTTAAAATTGGGGATAATTCATTAGTAATTAGTCAATGATTTGTTGTTCTTATAGTTGCTATACCTTATGGATAGGGGCACACCTTTGTGCGCCCCTAAAATCTAAAATATTTCTAAAATCTGGAAGGAATTGCTAATTAGCTTCTGTTATTGCCCGTCTCAAGCGCGATTTGTCTAAACCAATCTGATTTAGTAGTAACCAAGATTGAATGAGGTCGGGGCCATGAACATCTCCAGTTAAGGATGCTCGGAGCGATCGCATTACCAAGCCTTTTTTGACTTTTTGCTCTTTCACCACTTGTTTAATAATGTCCTGAGCGGCGGCTTCTGAGAGTTGCGGCTGATTTTCTAAAGCTGTGACAATCGCCTCAAGGACAGCAGTAGAACCTTCTTGCTTTAGTTGTGTACTACCTTCTTCGCTAAATTCAACTGTGTCGCTAAAAAATAGTTGGCCTTGAGGTACTGCATCTACTAAACGAGTCAAACTCTGGCTAATTAAAGTTACAAGCTGTTCTAACCAGGCGCGATCTCTTCCACCATCAAATTTATAGCCAGCCGCTTCCCAAAAGGGGATGAGTAAATCTGTGAGTTTATCTACTGGTGTATGGTGGATATACTGACTGTTCAACCAATCCAGCTTGTCCCAGTCAAACTTTGCGCCTGCTTTATTTACACGCTCAAAGCCAAACTCTTTAGCTGCTGTTTCTAAGGTAAATATTTCTTGCGTCGAGTCTGGTGGCGACCAACCCAGCAATGTCATATAATTTACCAAGCCTTCAGCAGTAAAGCCCATTTTCTGAAAGTCAGAAATGGAAGTAACACCATCCCGCTTAGAAAGCTTGCGCCCTTCCATGTTCAAAATTAACGGTGTGTGAGAGAACTCTGGAATTTTTGCACCCATTGCTTCATACAGCAGAATTTGCTTGGCGGTGTTGGCGATGTGGTCTTCTCCGCGAATGACATGAGTGATTTGCATATCAATGTCATCCACTACAACGACAAAGTTATACAGTGGTTGACCGCTACCCTCTTCTGAGGCGCGGGCGATGACCATATCACCACCTAAATCGCTACCTCGCCAAGACATTTTTCCCCTTACTAGGTCATTCCAGACAATTTCCCGCCCATCTTCGATTTTGAAGCGAATCACATAAGAACGACCTTCTGCTTCAAAAGCAGCACGTTCTTCTGGTGTGAGGTTGCGGTGACGGTTGTCATAACGGGGGGCTTCGCCTCTCGCTTTTTGGGCTTCTCTTAGCGCTTCTAGTTCTTCGCTGGTGGTGTAGCAGCGATAGGCTAATCCTTGATCTAGCAGTTTTTGTACTGCTTCTTTATAAAGATCCAGGCGTTGAGATTGAAAAAATGGCCCTTCATCCCAGTTCAGTCCTAGCCAGCGCAATCCTTCAAGAATATTGTCGGTGTATTCGGGACGCGATCGCTCTAGGTCTGTATCTTCTATTCGCAGGATAAATTTCCCGCCGTGGTGACGGGCAAATAACCAGTTAAATACAGCCGTTCTAGCTGTACCAATATGTAAATTTCCGGTTGGACTCGGCGCAATACGGACTCTGACAGTCACAGTTAATTCTCTCTTTCGCAAAGCGTGATAAATGTAGCTTATATTCAAACCCCCAATTCTGGGTCAATCCTTTTGGGAATTCCAAATCAAAAATCACCGCAGTTCGGTGATTCACTACCTATAAATTTAGAACGGGACTGACGGGGCTCGAACCCGCAACTTCCGCCGTGACAGGGCGGTGCTCTAACCAATTGAACTACAGTCCCTTGTTTGGTCAACTTTGCTATTATCACTCTTTTTTTTCTGCTTGTCAAGCATTTTGGAATGGGAAATTAGAAATTATTTTTGTCCCGTCTCTCGAAGGTGCGACTTTTTGTTAAATAGACCTTGATAATACAACCTGGGGCTTAGATTCTAAATGCTGCAATATCCGGGATTGCATTTGTTTATACTGCTGTTTTAATAGCTGTTTGCTGACTTGGGGTTGAGAAGCTGGTGGTAGGCTATGAGTTTTTTGCACCCAGGTTTTCAACATTTGTCGCTGAGTTGGCTCGATGCGACTGCTGAGGACATTGGCGCAGGTATGTGGTGCTTCTAGAGTAAAGAAAATCAAAGGATAGTGTTCATTTTCAGCCAGGAAACTTACCATTTTAAGATTTTGGGGATTTTGCATATCTAAGTAGCACGGTAGCCACTTAGGAGCCAATTGTCGATCGTAAAGTACTGTTACCCACAACAGCATTGGGTGAGGGGATGTGATGAAGATAAACTGGTTGTAACGGGTAGAAAGAGCATAGTTTTTGATTTCTTGTTTAGGCAACATTAACCATAGTGCGGTCATAGATTCTTGTGCAGTATCTATAAGCTGGGGAAAAACAATTTCTTGAATTGGTTTATTTGGAGGCCACAAAAGTTGTCGGCAGTTTTGTTCTACTGCAATTGGTAATCCAGAATCTAGGGGAAGGCTAAGGATGGGATTAGAGGATATTGTTGGTATGGTAGAATTAGATTGTTCTAAGCTATTTAATACTTGTAAAATTTGAGCGATATTTTGGGGGCGATCGCAAGATTTTTTTGCCAGACAAGACATGATTAAATTATTTAGCTTCTGAGGGATTTTCAGAGTTGGTTTAACATCTGCGATCGTTTTGGGTTCTTCAAAGTGATGTGCTTTATACCAAGCACCAAAATAATCAGTTTCTGGTTCCCAAGGTTTTTTGCCTGTGAGCATTTCAAACATCATCACCCCCAGGCTATAAATATCAGAGCGACTGTCTAATTTTTCTCCATCTAGCTGTTCTGGAGAACAGTAGGGTAAAGTGCCATTAAATCCCCTGCTTGTACTAGCTGTTGAGGCATAATTTAAAAATCTAGCAATCCCAAAATCGAGGATTTTAACTAACTGACCTAATATCGGATCGGGAATAACTAATATATTGGCAGGCTTAATATCTCTATGAACCAACGGACAAATTTTGCCGTCAATATTAATGCCTTGATGGGCACACTGTAAGCCCAAACAAATTTGACGGGAAAGAGTCAAAAACATCGACAATGGTAGCGGAATTAAATCCTTTAAACTCTTACCACATAGATATTCCATCACATAATATGGTTTTCCTTTCTCATTCACACCATAATCATACGCCCGTACTATGTGTAAACTCTTTTGACTCAAAGCTGCGCTCATTAAAGCTTCACGAGCAAAGTCTTGTTGCATCTTGCTATCAACAACAGTCTGAGTTAAAAACTTGATTGCAACTGGTATACCTCCTAACAAAATATCATTTGCTAAGAAAACTTCACCCATGCCACCGCTACCAATTAAGTGCTTCAGTTGGTAACGATTGGCAAGTAAGCCCGTACTACTTGGAGATGTAAATGGGCTCTGATTCACTTTATTCACCTCTGCTGCTGAGTCTATTTAAAGTTACTAATACACACATAAAAATATAACTAAGTAATGGTAGGCAAGTATTTTAATGACGCACTTTTAAGAACGTGATAAAAGTTTAAAAAAAATCTCCAAGAATTTATCCATCCAATTTTTTAATCCTTCTTTCTCAGCTTTATGATCTACGGCTAACTTATGTAAAATGTCTAATTTTAGTTTTTCGTACTCTGTTTTTAGAAGATTTTTAGCTTGATTAGACAAAATTAATTCATTTGATCGTTGACTCATGTCTAACCAATCTACAAGTTGCTGACGCTGATTAGCTGTAAGACTTAAGGTTGTTACATGAGAGCAACGGTTTGGCTCTTCTAGAGGAAAAAATAGTAGATGATAGTAGCCTACCTCTGCTAAACTACGTGCTATATTCTGCCCTTTATTATCTTTCAAATCTAGAAAATAAGGTAGCCACTTAGTCATAGAAGGCTGGGCATCGTATAGGACTGTTACCCATAACAGCATCGGATATATATTAATTTTACTAATAAATTCAGTGCTGTGTACTTTATTCAAAAATTTTGCAATCTCTTGTTTGGGCAACATTGCCCAAAAAGTTGGTATAGGTCTTTGAGGAGTTTGTAATAAATGGGGAAAACCAATTGCGCCAATTGGTTTGTTCTTAGGCCAATTTTTCTGCAAACATTCTTGTTCTGACAAGAATGTTGCCGGTACTAATTGAACTGGAAGTGAGACTTTAGGAATTTCACTACTATTGTTAGCAATAACATCATTAATCTGACTATTAACCTTTTCTAAAGCTTCTAATATTTGGTTGATATTTTGCGGGCGATCGCTTACTTCTTTTGCTAAACAACTCATCAACAGTTTTTCTAATATCTGCGGTACTTTGACTTGCGGGTTCACTTCTTCAACTGTAGGTGGCATTTGAAAGCGATGCGCTTGATACCAAGTACCAAAGGAGTTACTTTTTGTCTGAAATGGATGTTTTCCTGTTAGCATCTCAAACATTAATACTCCCAGACTGTAAATATCAGAGCGCACATCTAGCAATTTGCGCCCTTCCATGTGTTCTGGAGAACAGTAAGGTAAACTGCCAATAAAAGAATCTGTCAGGGTCATCCCACTTCGTTCTGTTAAAAATTTGGCGATGCCAAAATCGAGTATTTTAACAATTTCTCCTTCTTTGCTATCTTCACTAAGGAAGATATTTTCGGGTTTTATATCTCTATGAACAATGGGATAAATCTCTCCTTTGAGGCTAATACCTTGATGGGCACATTGTAAGCCTAAACAAATTTGATTACAAATCTCCAAAAATTTCGATATTGTTAAGGGCTGAATTTTGAGAATTTGTTTGAGATTTTTTCCTTGGAGGTATTCCATTACATAGTAGGGGGTTTTATCGTCAGTAACGCCATAACTTAAGATGCGAACAATATGTTTACTTTTACGACCCAATTGAGCGCCAATAAAAATCTCTCTGGCAAAGCGTTGGGACATTTGCTGATTCGCCAAACTGAGTGATAAAATTTTGATTGCGATCGGCATACCACCTTTAGCAGTATCTTCTGCTAAATAAACTCTCCCCATCCCCCCTTTGCCGATCAAATCTCTGATTAAATAGCGATTATTTAAAAATTGTCCGATATAATCGTCTAATTCTGCTTTTTGCCCTACCATATTCTCAATTTCTTTTTGCGGCATAAAAATCATTTATGAAAAATATTTTTGGCAAATTAGTTTAATCAGTCTAGTTAAGTACTAAATTTAAATCTAAAAATATCAGAATTTGTCGGAAATTAATAATCTACTGCCATTACGGTTAATCTGTCTGCACAATTTCTTAAACATTATGTAACATATTTATTAAGGAATACGGTTGAGAAATTACACGTAAACTAAGAATAGGCTAAATAAAGTTAGCTAGTGGATTCCGTGAATACACAGGAATAAGCAAAAATAACTAATAGCAGTAGAGGTACAATATCTATGTACAGTTAACGATTGAGATTCGGCAGTAAACGGCGTAATAATCTGATCATTGGTGTTTCAATTTTCATTTTAAAGGCTAGTATCTGGGTACGTTGTAGTGAGTTAAAATTGTTATCACTTACAAGAATTAATGATTGTTGACCATCGGGTAGTTTAGGACCAAGAGTTAAGCCTTCGATGTTGTCTAGCAGTACATCTAGGGTTCTCAAATCTAACAGTAGTTTTTTCTGAACTGGTTTAATATTTTTGAAGTCAATTGCTAAAAGACTATCTATGTGATGAATATCATCAGCTTGTTCTAAAGAAACCTGAAATAGGGAAATAGCAAATCCTAAACCGGTAAAAGACCTTTCTAAACTGAGGAAGTGCCCGTGATTATCGAGAGCAAGTAAATCAGGTAATCCGCTAGCAAATTTGCCAGTCAGATTCAAAAACGGTGAAACTGGTTCTGTCTGGTAAACAAACTCCTTTTCTGGCTGGCTGTTGAGTAAGTTGTATTGCAAAATCCGGCAAGGACTACCGATGTTAGGTTTAGCGGCAACACCATCTTGAATGAGAGCATTTTCGGTAGCTGTAAATAGATTCTTGTTATCAGGTGTAATGGTGAGGCTTTCAAAAGCCAAATTGTTGCGGATACCTTGTTTCCCAGTTTTATCTGGTAAAAATTTGTTAGGGATGGGAAGTGTTCTAATTTCTTTACCAGAAGATAGTGAGAATTCTTTGATAAAAGGATTAATTAGTTTTGCAGCATCGCCTTCAGAAGAAATAAATATAGTTGATTTATTATTTAATGCAATACCTTCTGTATCAGTTTCACTAGGGCGAAATGTTTGATCGTTTTCATTTAATAATGTGGTAACATCTACAGGAGTAACTCCGCTTTTTTTTAGAGACCCTTTGCTTAAATCTATTTTCAGGGTGTAGAAGCGGGCAGCAGCCTTTTGTCCCCGGTCATCAGAAATAGCATAATAAAGGTTGTTTTTTGCATTGTATGTAATTCCAGATAAACCTCCAAGTTCGGTTTTCTTAAAGATTAAACCTTTCGGTAAAGTAGCTTCACCGATAAACTCTATGCTACTAACTTCAACAGCACTTAATGGTAAGTTTGTTAATAAAAGAATGATAATTAGAATTGGGATAAATAAGTAAATAATTCGTGGAATTGCCAAGTTTTTTTTGATTAGCTGCATAGAGTTTTTTGTTAGAGTGTAAAATTAACAAATAAGATATCACGCTGAAGGATATAGCGCGAGACATCTGTGCGCTGCTAAAAATAATCTGTATTCCAACAAATTGAAAACCTTTATAAAATACGAAATCACTTAAGCTAGTCGCAAACCATATTTTTCCTGAAAAAAGTTTACAAGCCAGTCTTTGACTCTGTGGGTAGCGCGGCAGTCATCTTCGTTGTAGCTTTGGATAATTTCTAGTAAGGTGCGATCGCCAGTTTCTAGCCACTGATCGTACCAGTAAATACATTTGGCACCACTAGCTTCTTTTTCCCGCCACTCAAATCCTAACCAACGCGCGATCGCTTTGAGGGCATAACTTTCTACAGGTAATGCTACACTTTGGGTTAATTGTTCATACACATCCACAAATCGGTTCAGTACAGGACGCACTGAAGCGTAGGGAGTGTTGTAAAGCTTTGCTAGGCGTTTGACTGTATCAAACTCGTAGACACAAAAATGATAAATTGGCGCTTCGGGATATTGCCAAACTAAATCCAAAAATTGCTGCCAAACTAATTCTTCGTCTTCTGGTTTATCTGCTAAAAACGAATAAAACTGTTCTGTATTGGCAAGTCTATCAACGACCAAAACCCCCAAAAGATAATTTAAATCTAAGTCTGGCTGTGCCTCAATATCAAAGTAAAGCTCTATGGGTGCTGTGAATGTAATATCTTCTATTGGTAGCGGATAGGGTAAAATTAGGGGTCGTTTTTCCAATGCAGATTGAGCTTGCACTACTAGTTTGGGTGCTACTTTCGGGTCGAAACCAACTAGATTTTCTAAGGTGCTGGGACTGGTGTTAGCAAGAGATTCTAGTGTGGTAATGGCTACGTCTTGAAGTTGAGTGTAGCGAAGAGGTGTTACACCTGGTAATAGTGAGAGATGTTTTTCAGATTGAGCGATCGCATAACATTGACTATACCAATGGCAAAAATTGCACTTTTGCCGAGAAATAAACACCTCTGGCGGATTCGGTAACTCTAAAACTTCAATAAAATCCTCCAGAATTTGCTGCATCCGTGGAATCCATTTAAACAAATCCACCGTATAGTTGCTGTTTTTCGTTCGCAGTATCAGCAAACCTATTTCTGGTACAACTCCCTGCACTGTTGCCAAGACTTGAGTATGAAATGCAGCGACAACTTGATATTCTTGCTTAGGGCGCTTACCTAGTTCGATGCTAGCCGGGACATACATCCAATCTCCAAAACGAGACTGTCCTGGCTGTTTCACAAGTAAATTTGGGCGACTCAGCAGGGTATATTCATCAGAATAATTTGCTAGCAGTACTCCTTTATAAATATACTCAACGCCACGCTCCATCAATTCTAAAGTTGCCTGCTCTGCTATTTCCCAGTTTCCATAAGAATAATCTGGTTGGTGGTAAGTCATCTGTGCCAAAGCACTTAGCTGATGAGCGATTTTGTCCTGTTGCAGTTTTCGCAGCAACTCATTGGGTGCATCGCGCTGACTTTTGTCACCGTGGATATCTAGAAAAGTTCGGCGTTTACAACGTTGGTATTGCAGTAGGAGTTCAGCATTAATTAGCATTCTTTTAAGTTAACAAGAATTAGTATTATGTGGGAGTAACTTAGACAACTAAAGTTTGCAAGTGGCGATACCTTCTCTGCGTTCGCGCAGCGTGTCGTAGACAGACGCTACGCGTAGCTTGCTTCACCTATGGGGTATGGTGACACCTTTACACCTGATTTGCCGTTTATTCTATACTGTCAACAGCTAAGTGTTTGCGTTTCTCTTGGTTGACAGATGAGGGAGAATGACAAAATCACCTTTTATCCATCATTACAAGGGTACATGACAGAACAACATGAGCCATGCCTCATCTGTGAGCGTGTCACACTCTGGAGAAGCGGTAAAAATCCTTACTTCATCCACGAATTTGAGCATTCAATCTTTGTGATTGGCGATCATCAATTTCATGGCGGATACTCCCTAATTCTTCTAAAAAAACATATTAGAGAGTTGCATGAACTTCCTCCACCTATCCAGTCTGCCTTATTTCAAGAGGTGATGCTGGCAGGACAAGCGATCGTTAATGCTTTTAGTCCGTGGAAAATGAATTATGCCTGTTATGGCAATAGTGAGCCACATATTCATTGGCATCTCTTCCCACGCTATGAGTCTGATCCCGATCGCCAAAGTACCCCGTGGCTTCATGTATCAAAATTCAAACACCATCTAATTACGCCTCAAACAGCACAGAATTTAGGAAAAACAGTCAAAGAGCATTTATCGTTACTGATTACGAGATAAGATTTGGCTGCGATCGCTTAAATTAATCTCATCCCTATTTTTACCATTGATACTAAGTATCAATAGGCTGTAAACAACAGATATCCCTTAATTATGACTAGTCTTTCTGTCGCCCAAACCAAGCTGCAAAGCCATCGAGAGCAATTTCCTGCTTTAGCCAATAAGACCTATTTCAATTATGGGGGACAAGGGCCAATGCCCCAAAGGGCAATGGATGCTATGACCGAAACTCAGGCTTATGTTCAGCAAATAGGCCCCTTTGGTAATGAGGCGTATCGTTGGATAGCGCCGCAGACTCAAGCCGCTAGAGTTGCGATCGCTTCAGAGTTAAATGCACCAAGTGAAGCAATTACCCTTACCCAGAATGTTACAGTTGGCTGTAATATCGCTATGTGGGGCATTGACTGGCATTCTGGCGACCATATACTGCTCTCAGACTGCGAACATCCAGGCGTGATTGCCACCACACAAGAAATCGCGCGGAGATTTGCGGTAGAAGTTACCACCTGTCCTCTGAAAGCGACTTTAAATGAGGGCGACCCTGTAAAAGTTATTGCTCAACACTTACGTCCTAATACCCGTCTTGTAATATTAAGTCATGTTTTCTGGAATACTGGTCAAGTTTTACCCCTTGATAAAATTGCCGAAGTATGCAGAAATAATCATTCTTTTTTATTAATAGATGCTGCCCAATCTGCTGGTTTATTGCCTTTAAATTTAACAGAATTGGGTGTAGATTTTTATGCTTTCACTGGTCACAAATGGTTATGTGGCCCTGCCGGTGCTGGTGGTTTGTATGTTCGTCCAGAAGCACGAGAAAGCCTGAAACCTACGTTTATTGGCTTGAATGGCATTGTTGTAGATAGTCAATCTCAGCCTGTGGACTGGCTTCCTGATGGGCGACGGTATGAAGTGTCTACATTAGCTTATCCGTTGTATTTTGCGTTAAAGGAAGCGATCGCAATTCATCAGCAATGGGGGACTTCACAGGAACGTTACGAGCAAATTTGTCAAAGCAGTGGCTATCTTTGGCAGCGCTTAGTAGCGCTACCCGATGTTAAATGTTTGCGAACTTCCCCACCCGAAAGCGGTATAGTATCGTTCCAACTTGTAAATAATCAGCCCCAAGCAAATCTCAAGTTAGTACAATTTTTAGACTCACAAAACATATTAACTCGGACAATTGCCGATCCTAGCTGTATACGTGCCACCATCCATTACCTGACTTTAGAATCAGAAATAGACCAATTAGTTGAGGCCATTCAAACTTTTTGCAAAATTAGTTAAAAATTAGGAGTTATGAGTTTAGGACTTACGCAAAATATCTCTCAAACTCTTATTTCTCCGTGCCCGGTTATTGAGCGAAGTCGAAATACTGAGCCTCTGTGGTAGCCTGCGGCAAGCCGAAGCGTCTACGTTATTCCGTAACTCTTGCGTAAGTCCTAGAGTTATCAGTCTAGTAATTATGATTTTAAGTTCTAACTCCTAATACCAATTCTTTGTGAGGTTACACCAAATTTTCTTTCTTCCTTTGTGTCCTACCCTGCGGGAAGCCGCTCTGTGTCTATGCGGTTCGTTGCTCATATAATTTGACGCATCTTCAATACATAATTCGTATAACTCCTACCTCCTACCTTTTAAATGGAACGCCCAATCTTATACTTAGCCATCACGAACCACGGCTTTGGTCATGCTACCCGTATGGCTTCCGTCGCTGCGACAATTCAAAAATTATGTCCAGAAATTTTGCTCATTCTTGTTACCACTGCCCCGCGCTGGTTGCTAGAGTGCTATATAGAAGGCGATTTCATCTATCGTCCCCGTGCATTTGATTTGGGTGTGGTACAAACCGATAGTTTGACAATGGATAAAGTAGCGACTTTAGAAAAGTTGCTCGATATTAAAAAACATCAAAATTCGCTGATTGCCTCAGAAGTGAATTTTATCCGCCAAAATCGCGTTCATCTCATTTTGGCAGATATTTCCTTCCTGACTCCTGGGTTTGCCAAAGGTGCAAATATCCCTTGCTGGATGATGAGTAACTTTGGCTGGGACTTTATCTATCGAGATTGGGGAGGCGAATTTACAGCAGTTGCAGATTGGATTAGTGATTGGTACTCAAAGTGCGATCGCCTATTTCGTCTCCCTTTCCACGAACCGATGCAAGCTTTCAACAATATCACAGATGTTGGTCTAACAGGCGGTTCCCCCCATTACTCTGCTGATGATTTACGTTCTCTTTGGGGAATAACTGCACCTATCGAAAAAACTGTTTTGTTGACCTTTGGCGGCTTCGGTTTGCAGCAAATTCCCTACGGTAACCTGCGGCGATTTCCAGATTGGCAATTTATCGTCTTTGATCAATCTGCGCCTGATTTACCCAATTTAGTGAAAATTAATGACCGTAAATACCGCCCAGTAGATTTTATGCCTATTTGTGGGCGAGTCGTTTCTAAACCTGGCTACAGTACTTTTGCTGAAGCTACACTCTTGGGAGTACCTATTGTTACTATTCCCCGTGAGGACTTTGCCGAAGCAACTTTTCTACTAGAAGGCATAACAAATTATAACCAGCATCAAATCATCACCCCATCTGAGTTTTTTCAAGGGACTTGGGATTTTCTGCATCAGTTACCCCAACTACCAAAGCAATCCCAGCTAATTGCTAAGGATGGTAATGAAGCGATCGCTCATGCTATTCTCAATTATTTACAGATAAAATAAAGTTATTGAAAACAATATTAATGTAATAATACGAACTCGAACCATAGATAAATAAATCTACGTCTGAAGAATGCAATTTACAGATGTTAACTGGCTTCAGAAAGATTTATAATAACCATACTCAATTTAGCGATCAACCAACAGCAAAACAACAAACAAATACAGCAGATTGAACTGCTAATTAGCTTTTACTGTCATCAATCATTATTGTTTTAAATGACTCACTACCAAAAGTTACTAAAAATTTCTACTACTGCCAAATCTTTTTACAACATCACCACTAAAATTGAAGCCGCAGTCGCAGAATCGGGGGTTGAAACTGGTCTTTGTACTTTATTTTTGCGCCACACTTCAGCCAGTTTAGTTATTCAAGAAAATGCTGATCCTGATGTTCTTGTGGATTTAGCCAATTTTATGGCAAAACTTGTCCCAGAATCAGGCAAATATATTCACGATGCAGAAGGCCCCGATGATATGCCAGCACACATTCGTACTGCACTCACCCACACTTCTGAACATATCCCCATTAATCGAGGTCATTTAGTACTGGGAACTTGGCAAGGAATTTATATTTGGGAACACCGTCAGTACAGTCATTTAAGAGAATTGGTTATTCACATATCTGGATAGCCAATTCGTTTTATTGAAGCTGTAGTTTTATAGAGTTTAAATACTCTGGAATAATGCCTACATTTTAGGTATAATTGTCTAAACTCATGGTGATATACATTAAATAAATTTCGCCGTGATAGCTTTCTCATGAAAATTATTGATACAAAACTAACTAGATATAGACTCAATAATTCGTGTATATTTGTAAATTTAAAAGTTAAGTTTATTTGTGATTATTAAATAATCTACTTCTACCGATTACACTAATATTAAGTGTAAGCTGTCTGGGCTATTTCTATTACTATGAAGCAAGAATTAACACCAACTCATACTTTTCAATTTATTGATGAAATCCTTGCCCAGCAGTCTGTTAATTTATTGTCACTTAGTCCCGAAAAGACATTAATGACCAGCTTTGCAGAATTGGAAAATTTAATTACTGAACAAAATACTGACATTCAAATTATCACAACCATTCAACAAACTCTCGAAAACATAGTCCGTACTCAATTGCAAAATTTCCCAGAAAATATCTTCTGGGATTTTGATTTTCTGGTAAATAGTATGCTTAGACAGGCCTTAACCGCAGATGAGGGTGCTATTCCTTTCTTAAAAGTTTTTGATGAAAAGATGATTTCCCTGACGGAGATGTTTGGAAATAAAACGGAAATGCGCTTTCGTTATGTGCATGATTTTATGTATGGATTTGATTGGGCAAGATGGGTACAAAAAGAGCCACAAAATCGCGCACACATAGAACCTTTTAGTCTAGTTTTTTTAGATTATTTGCTCGCTAAAGGTAAGGAGCTATTACAACGTATTAGTCATGGTCAGGTTATATCTTATAAACTGTGTGAGACTGGCTACCGCAATCCTTTCACCTTTTCTCGTGAACCAGAAGATGAATACCGTCTGCTAACTTGTCTTGCTGAGGAACAACTTATCCCAGTAGCGGCATGGAATTGGAATGCTAACCCTATATGGAACAGACCTTTCCAGGAGATGCGCCAGGAATTAGCATTAAAATTAAATATTCAACCACAGAAACACTAATTAGTAATTAAAAATTGCTGAAGAAAATAATTATGAAAATTGCTGATTTAATTACTTGGTTTGAAGCATGGGCAAATCCCGCTTGGTGTGAAAGCTGGGATAATTGTGGCTGGCAGATTGAACCAGGAGTGTTGCAGAAAAAAGTACGGGTTTTGGTTTGTTTGACACCGACTTTGGCAGTAATGCAAGAAGCGATCGCAGAAAATGCTAATCTGATATTTGCCCATCATCCCTTGATTTTTAATCCTCTCAAATCTTTACGAACTGGTGAAGCGATCGCAGAAATGGTAAGGTTAGCTTTTACCCACAATATTGGTATTTACAGCGCTCACACCAATTTCGACCAAGTACAAGATGGTACAGCTGATGTATTAGCTCAAATTTTAGAACTAAAGCAAGTTACTCCCATAGTACCAACACAAGCAGGATTAGGATATGGTCGTGTTGGTTTGCTAGAGCCATCTTTGACACTACAGGAATTACTCACAGCTATTCAAACCCGACTTGCTCCCCCTAATTTAATTTTTTCCCCAACTGATGACTTACAGCAAATAATTTCACGAGTTGCTGTTTTGGGTGGTTCGGGGGCTGGTTATATTTCAGCTGTCGCCAAAACTGGTGCCCAGGCTTATCTGACTTCTGACTGTAAGTTTCATCAGTTTCAAGAAAGCCGCGACCGCAATCTTATTTTAATAGATGCCGGACATTACGCTACTGAACGTCCGGCTTGCGATCGCTTGGTGCAAAAATTCCAGTCCCTAAACTTAGACTGGGTGCAATTAAGCCAAAAGGATGAAGATTTCCGCCAGTTTTTTGCTTGATTGCTTATATTTCACTATATTTTAATATTGATTGTCAAACTATTTAGCTTACCCAGATTAATCCTAAATATCTTTGTATTAAAATCTTACCGTATACACCGATTTGTCTCATCTAAGTCTTATATTTAATAGCATTCCTGTGATACGGATCACTGTTTATGTGTAATTATAATCACATAGGATTAATGTTCCATATCAACTATTCGCAGAAAAAAATGTTCCACACTTGATGTAACAAATTGTTTACTCTGTCCTAACCAAGATGATTCGCACAATTGTTGAATCTGCTTTCCAAACTGGATATCTTAGTGTTGAATCTGAGGGTTTACTCCAGCAAGTGCTAGCTACTAAATGCTATCAGTCAGAGGATTTGCCAGACCTTGCAGCCCTATATGATGCAGTTCGTGCAGGTAGAATTAAACGAGAAGCATCTTCATCGAACTTGCTTATAGAATTTCCCTTACCACATAAATCTTCCTGATCCTCCAAAAGAACCAGAGGAACCGAGGAAAGCTTGTTGCAAGTATTTATGCTCACTCAATATTCCATTCTCTTACCCATCA
Source organism: Nostoc sp. (assembly GCF_036917775.1). GTDB lineage: Bacteria > Cyanobacteriota > Cyanobacteriia > Cyanobacteriales > Nostocaceae > Nostoc. The sequence goes on along the minus strand of NZ_JBALEQ010000009.1, from coordinate 30,628 downwards.
TCAGGCAAAAAACCTTAAAAATTCAAAACTCTTTGGGTGTTGTTGCTGAAAACCATCAAGGTCAGCAAGAGAATGAGTTAAGATCAGATACAAGTGGGTAAAAGTAAAGCCGAGTCCCCGGACTTCCCAGCAATGCCAATGAGTAAAAGTAGGCAGATTAAACAACCGCAATCAACGATTGTTTTGGAGTATTATTTATTACATAATGGTAAGAATGACTCACCAAGAAATATGAACCTGATTAGGACAGATTCCGAATTGTTTGACTTCTATGAAGCAGACGTTCCTTAGAATAAGCTGAAAGGAGATTGAATTCATTGCCAGAGCAACTCATGATTTATTACCCAATATTTCCCAATATTTTGACAACTACAGGCAAATTTTGGCATCGAGTGATAAAGCATACTTGTTCTCAACGGTGAAATTAACCTCCCGAAGGTGTAATGTAATGGGGTAGAACCCAGATTTTGACAGGTTTAACTACGTTGTTTAAAAAGGCAGAAACAGTACATGCTACACCGCAAGATTTATCAACTCTGTTGCGATGGGCGCGAGGTATGTGTTTTCTTGCGGGACCAGCAACGCTGGATTGAACGCGCCCGCATCATCGACATAGAGGGAGATTTAGTGACCCTACGCTATGAAACAGAAGAAGAGGACGAAGTTTGTTCTTGGGAAGAAATGGTTCGCCTCGAGAGCATTGGTGCTGTAACGCAAAAACTGGCTTCAGTGCCACGCGGAAATGTGGAACCTCTGATGACTGAAGACTGTCCCGAAGCTGAACGCATCCACAACCGTTACACTGACTCGAATCCAGAATAATCAGTGTTGAGGAGCCAGTACTAAAAACAGGTTTCTCGTTGGAGGTGACTGGTTTCTGATTCTGCCAGCTTATTCGCTAGGCTCTCCCCTTGCCCCAAAGGGAGAGCCTAGCGTCAAGGGAAAAGCCACTGGTGCCTAGTGCCGAGTTCTAAGTCATAAATCCTAACTCAGGACTCAGCACTAGATAAACCTTCAAAAGCAGGACAGTAACCTTCGAGAGTTACCTTAAAGTTATACAACGGCGAAGCTGGGTTCCAACACCTCTGTCCCCTTTGATGTCGGCAAGTACCACAACAGTCGACATCCGTCCATGTATAGCGATCGCTATTTTGGCTAAGAATTTCTCGTTGAGACAATCCCCTTAAGACTAGTTCTTCCCCTTGCCAACGAGCTTCGATTAAACCAGTATCGGCAAATTGCCGCCAACGGGGATCGGCAGTAATCATATTGGGTAGGGTAATTGTGATTACTGTTCCCAACTCTGTCAGTTCGCCTTCGTAGTTAGTCTCTGGTGCTGCCGGTTGCAAGAATGTGTCGCCAATAGGCAATTCTACTAAGGTGTTAGCCGCCGGAGAATGTATATGGTAGCGGTTTTGCAACTCTTCCAAGCTAGTCAGGTCTGCTAAGTAAGCAGGAGAACCGTGGACAAAAATGACGTGCTGGGGTCGCAAGTTATGAATTAGCTGCGTAGTACCAGGGCCATCACTATGTTGCGCCAAAAGATAGCTTTCAACAGTGGTGGGTGCTAAATATTCTTTATTAACTTTTATATCAATTTTTTCTGGGAGAAGGATCAGCCAAGGGCCGGTGTCTAGCTGGCAGTGTTCGCCTAAATCAGATGTAGAGTCGGTGAGGACTATACAAGGTGACTTGCCCACTGTGGGACGATGTTCTGCTTGTAAACGACGCACGCGAGGACGTACCCGTTCATCCCAAAATAAGGGTTGATGGCGGGCGAAGTTTTGCACAGATGGAGGGAGATGGGGTAACAGTTCTAGGTAAGCATCGCAGCCAGTAGCGACAGCACCATCCACCCAGATATCTAAATCTCTTCCGGTGAAATGGTGATGAGAGCGTAACAGCATTAGCATCTCTTGACCCAATCCTAAAGCAGGAGTGGGAAGGATTACAGAACAATGGTCAGCGATCGCCCGATTAATTCGCTCTGCTAGTTGATTTTCCTGGTTGCGTCGGTGAGGATGACGGGATGTGCCATAACTGCCTTCAATGATCAGCACATCCAAGTCTAAGCCCCGCAGTTCTTCTAAACGCAAACCTTCTACCAACCGGGAATTTGATAAGAAAAAATCCCCTGTATAGAGTAATTTGTAAGTACGCTGCTTGGTGGTGTAGGTAAGGAGAATGGCCACTGCCCCTGGTAGATGCCCGGCGGGAAATAATTCTGCGACTAAACCATCTTGAAATTCCACAGGCGATCGCAACGGCAAAGCATGACAAAATTTGGAAATTTCCTCAGCATCTTGGTCTAGCCAATTCAGTGGCAGTAACTTGCTGGTTACTTCGCTACCATAGATAGGTAACTTAGGAAAAGCTTTATGTAGTGCCAGCAAGCCTCTGGAGTGGTCTGGGTGGGCGTGACTAATCAAAACTAAATCTGCTGGTAGGGGCGAACTAGATGCACGTTCTGACCTAGTAAGTCCCTTAGCCAACGATGAAATATCTTCCATACCACAGTCTAACAGGATGCGGTGTGGCCCCATCTTTACCAATAAACACACGCCCTCATCGTAATGCTGGACACTATAGGGCAAACATTCTAATTCAGTACCAGCTTCCGCAGCATCTACGCTAGAAGATGCCGACAGATTATCCCTCATACTGTCCTCCCCTCCAACCTCATCATCATGGACATATCCCAAAAGCCAAAAGTTACGTTACACAAGTTTTGGTTTTGTGACTTAGGGGTAAGTTTTAGCGTGCGCCCCTACACCCTGAGAATACAGATTTTTGATTGGGGAGGACGCCTCAGCCGAACCCGCACTGGTTCGGAAAGGTGGGCTAACAAAAAGCCATCAAACTAGGAGCTAAAGGAGTTTGCCTCTTGTGTGTTTTACCTTTACAACTTCTGAGCGTCTTAGCAAACTCACCCGACGGAAAGTCGCCCAAGCCTCTACAGATTTATTTCAATGTGCGGAACCGTTGCCGTGATAGTTATCTGAATCATAGAATCCGTTTTTCGTGCCAAAGAATAAGCACGAAAGCGTGAAGATAACTGTTAATCCAGCTAGAATCAGCTTTACATCCATTTGTTTGCTGCCCCTTACTCAAGACTTTCTTATCTTAATTTAGTGCTTCCGCAATCAAACCGGATCACTAGAAAATCTTTACTATGCTTATGTGGATTGGGCAATAGGTAAGTTTACCACAATCAGTCAGATTGTAGAACTTTTCGGTTCACCTGTCCATCCATCTGAATTTAAACTAAAATTTTCACTGTTTTCGGCGTAGTTCTGGATTTAAAGAGAGGTCGACGCATTGTCTATTGATGTAAATCAAATGATGACATACAGCCTCCAATGAGGTCATGGTGTACATATCACATTTGATTCATAACTTATATGAACATCTTAATGCTATCTTCTACCTTTCCCTACCCACCAACGCGCGGGGGAACCCAAGTCAGGACATTTCATTTACTTAAATACCTGAGTCAACGCCATACTGTTACCCTCGCTACTCAACGCGAGGGCGATGTGACAGATGCAGAAGTAGCAGAATTAGGCAATTGTGTAGATCATTTAGCCATTTTTGAACGCCCTTCAGATTCTGGAACCACTGGAATATTGAAGAAAATACAGCGATTTGGTCGATTTTTGCAAGAAGGGACACCGCCAAGCGTACTTAACCGCTACTCAATTGAGATGCAAAGATGGGTTGATAACTGGGTGGAAGCAGGGAAATGTGATGTAATTACCTGTGAACATAGCGTCAATGAAATTTATGTGCAATCGCATTTTCAGAAACAGCTAAAAACTATAGTGAATGTTCATAGTTCTGTTTACGCTACCTGTCGCAACCAACTAGCCACAGGCATTTCAGAAAATTCCCTGAGAGACAAAATTAATCTACCGCTTCTACGGCGTTATGAGCAAAGCTACTGTAGTAAGTTTTCGGCAATTGTAGTGACAACAGAAGAAGATAAAATCCAACTACAAGAATTTAACCCCAATAGTGAAATTACAGTTATTCCTAATGGCGTAGATTTAGTTTCTTTCCCCAACCGTAGCACCGATCCAGGAGGACATCACTTAATTTTTATTGGCGCAATGGATAATTTGGCAAACATTGATGCTGTTTGCTTCTTCAGTAACGAAGTCTTGCCAGCAATCCAAAAACTTTATCCTGATACAATTTTCGATATCGTCGGTTCTCATCCAGTGTCAGAAGTTTTAGCACTCGATCAAAAACCAGGAATTAATGTAATTGGGCGTGTGCCTTCAATGGTAGAATACTTGCATAAATGTACCATCTGTGTTGTACCCATGCGGACTGGGTTTGGTATTAAAAATAAAACTTTAGAAGCAATGGCCGCTGGTGTACCTATAGTAGCTAGCGATCGCGGCTTAGAAGGATTAGCTGTAGATGGCATTAGTCATCCATTACGGGCATTACGAGCAAATACACCAACGGAATACATCACCGCTATTAGTCAACTCTTCGATCAGCCACATCTGCGTGCAGAATTGTCTCATAACGGTAGACATCTGGTAGAAACAGATTTCACTTGGGATATCGCTGGTAAAAGCTATGAACAGGTTTGTCTAGTGGATAAATTCTAATTGTTTTTTCTGATCGGTCTCTAACAAATGTATGCAGAGACATTGCAATGCAACGTCTCTGCATCGGTCGGGCAAATTATGTGATCTAGATCGTATTTGTTGTTAGTTCGCTTGTAAAGAAACACGTCAATTATTATCAAACCTAGTAGAAGCACCTAAAACCAGTAATTTTTTATGCTTACGCTTATTCTTATTCTTGAGAGTATTTAAATAACTATCAACGTAGCGGAAAGCAGCTGCACCGTCATAATCAGCAATGGCTATAGCTTGTAAGAAAACCTTTGAAGGAATTTCAAACGCTAAAAATCTTTCTGTTAAAATCAACAAATCTTTATCTGTAGCGGGAAAAGTAGTCTCTTCTGTCTCTTCTGTCTCTTCGGGATCATAGAAAATGTCTTCAATTAATGCTCTGTACACTTTGTACCTCCCCAAAAGCATAAGATGCAAAGCCTGTGATAAAGTTTAACTGTTGATCGCGAGTTTGTAAGTTAACAGGGAGTTCGGTACCAGGACATCCTATTTCCCGTAAAATCTCCAAACAATAAGCACCGAGTTGAGTGTATGGAGCTTGCTCCAATTCTTGAGCTACCTCTAGAGCCATCTCCAGATTGACTTGGATAACCGTCGTTACAGGGTTGGTCATAAACACGCCCTAATAAACTGGATGTTCTTAGTTTTGATCACAAGTACAAATAGCGTAACGGTGTTTTTGCGGAATTTATGAAGAGGGGAAAATAAAGTATCAGCGCATTTGCGGTAATGTATCGAAAATTATCCAAACAAGACTGAAAGCTTAACAATTCCGATCTAAGTGCGATCGCTACACTAAAATACATTGGCATTCACTTAATGTCAAAGACAAGCCAATGTTTACCTTAAACCGTATAAATACTTATGAAAGGCGAAAGCGCTTGCCAGAACACAAGCGAGGAAATGTGAAAATATGCCTGGGGCGTAAGCCTAGGGTGGATAGGTACGCGATCGCAGTTAACCCGCATTTCTCACAAGTGAGAAATGAGCGTGAGTGTGGGGGGTGTGGGGAGTGTGGGGAGAAAGAGGAGGAATTGAATAACTGCACATCAATGAGCGCTGCATTGCCTCCCACACCTCCCACACCTCCCACACTCCCCACCCGAACCACACAATACGTGAGAAATCCGGGTTAAATATTTTCTTGTTGGGGGCGTAAGCTTTTAATTGTAGCGGTCAAAACTAGGACTATTGCCAAAACAAACACGGTATTTCTGAGTATTGAGTTATCAGAGTGTTTGAGTGCGATTGCTACTAGTGCCCAGAGTATTACTCCTGCATAAGCGATGTCTCGATGCTGGATAACTATAACTGCTGCAACTGCTGTTGCTATCAATACCATGATCAGAGTCCATGTTATAGCAGAAATTCCCCAACCATTCCACCCATGAAAATACAAGGCACACGCTACATTGACAATGGTCGCCACGCTAATCCAGCCTAGATAAATGCTGATCGGAAAGTGAAGACACCATTTTTTCAACCTAGGTACACGCGATTTGCCAATTTCTAACTTTACATAAACACCAATCAGGGGCAACAGAATCAAAAGCATTGCAATTACAGAAAGAGCAAAAAGCCGAGACAAAAACAGATATACCCAGATACTTTGAGCAACACAGGCAATCACCAACAGATAACCTGTCTTACGTAAATCAGGCTCATCTCGTTGGTTAGGTAAAGCTTGGTATATCCCAAAAGCAAACAACCCAAGGTAAATCAGCCCCCAGATTGCAAAGGCGTAATTGGCAGGGATAATCAGGACATTTTTAAATAAAGTATTAGAAATTTCCCCTATACTGAGTCCATTGAGTGGAAAAACGTTCGATACTACGTTGATAACGAAAGCACCAAAGATTGCTGCCAACGTAACAAGCTGTCGCCAAAAATCCCGGTAATTGCCTCTTGTGGACTGCTGCATAGGATGTTAACTGTTATCTTTTTGTGACTGTAACCATAACTTTGCTCTGTGATTCGTTGACCAAGACGAGTATTTATACTCAGGGATGATCTCTTGGTTTTAAGGTTACATAAACCCTGAACTTTCGGCAACTGTATGATTTCAAAACCAAATGCTAAAACTGCGATCGCGGATTAAGCATATTAACAATAAGAATAGAGACTATTGCGTTGCCGATAAAATTTAGTTGTTCGTGTCGCTAAAACACTTGTAAAGACGGCGATTTATCGCGTCTCAAAAAACCAAAGTTTTTGCCAGTATTCCTTAAATGTAACTGAACTGTATTGGACTATAAACCTGAATGTTAGTTAAAATTTTAAGTTAATTTTTTGCTATTCGAAGTCTTTAATGAATATATTTTAGAGGCAATGTCAGGGTGAACATTGCCTGCCATTTCTTAGCTCCTCAATGTCATTAACTAGAATTTATTTAGAAGTGCCTAATGCAATCTGCTTAAGTCGCACCTTCAGACCATTTTCTGGGCGTAAGGTTATTGAAGGCTGTGGCACGATTGGATATCCTGGCACTAAATCTATTTGGAAGCATTGAGCGATAGTTGCCAATAACAAAGCCGCTTCCATCTGAGCAAAACCTTTACCAATACAAATTCTTGGCCCATCTCCAAAGGGTATATATACTCCTTTAGGTAGCTGCTTTTCAAACTCCTGTGTCCACCTTTCTGGTTGAAAAGCTTCAGGATTCTCAAAATACTTTGGATGACGGTGCATTACCCATTGGCTAATCATGATTGCCATGCCTTGAGGAATTTCGTAATCACCAATCTGAGTATCTACTGCTGCTTCTCGCCCCATGAGAGGTACTGGAGGATATAACCGCATTGATTCTTTGATAATTTGTTGTGTATAAACCAACTGCCCAAGGTCTTCGAGGGTTGGTAACTTCCCTTGCAGAACTTGATTTAACTCTGATTCTAATTTTTCACGCACTCCGGGGTTTTGTGCCAAGAGCATCCATGTCCAGGATAAAGTATTTGCAGTCGTTTCATGCCCTGCCAACATTAAGGTAGCGACTTCATCCCGTAGCAATTTATCATCCATCTGTTGAAAAGTTTGTTCGTCTTTCGCTTCCATTAACATTGTCAACAAATCATTAGTTTTTTCCCCACCGTTGCGACGCTCTTGAATCAGTTTATAAATAGCTTCATTCATTTGGGTAATAGCATCACGATAACGAATATTTTCAGGTCTTGGGAACCACTCCAATACCAGAAAATTTTGCCGTCGCTTACTTTCAAACCATTGCATTGCCACATCTAGCGCATTAGCAACAACTTTTGTTTCCCCTGCATCTACGTCAGCGCTAAATATGCACTTCATAACTATTTGCAGCGTCAAGCGCATCATATCTTCATGAATGTCATGAGTTTCACCATCATGCCAAGTTTGAACCATTCGGTTGGTGTACTCAACCATTGTTTGGCTATATCCATTAATCCGTTTTTGGTGAAATACTGGTTGGGCAAGACGACGTTGCCAAAACCAAGATTCTCCTTCTGCGCTTAATAACCCTTCTCCTAGTAAACTTTTTAAGGCACGTAAGCCTCGGCTTTTAATAAAATCGTTGCGATTTTTGAGAACTTCTTCTATATATTCAGGATTGGTTATTAAACAACTAGATGTTAACCCTAATTGTAAGGGAACAATATCACCATAGTCACGACAACGGGTAAGAAATCCTAATGGGTCTTGTCCGAGTTCAAATAAATGTCCAACAATAGAGTTTACCGACGGTGCTGGTAACTCGAATACATCGGCAACCATAGCAAAAATCCTCTCTTTTTGTGTGTATTCAAGAACATTAAATTTACCATTAATATTCAATTTTTCATCACATAGAGGGATTTTTGCTTAAATACGCTTTGTCAGTAAGCCAAAAAGTTCTATGATTGCTTAGGCACAAGCCAAGAAAAAAGATATCATCTGTCATAACCCATATACATACTACACAACAATAAACTTAAAACACGACTGGTAATATGTTTTTTGTAGTCTCCCATTACTGTTGTAGAGTTCATGTAAAGTCAAAGTTTTGAACACTCTGGTTTTGGAGTTTAAGACAAATTTAAAGGTGACACAAATATGAGTGCGATCGCAACGAAAGATGGCACGCAGATATATTACAAAGACTGAGGCACAGGTGTCGCAAACGATCATTCCCAGTTCTGTGAGGATCTGAGTGAGTCATTGTACGGTGCCAACAGACCAGATACTAAAGTCTCGCAAGGTCTCCGTCAGCAATTCTAGCTCCAGAGTATGCAGATAAGTCTCCAGGGCGCACTCGACTGGATCAAGGTATTCTCGGAAACTGACTTCACCGATCACCTCAAGAAGTTCGACGTGCCAACACTGATCGTTCATGGTGACGACGACCAAATTGTGCCGATCGCTAACTCTGCTCTTCTCTCCTGGCAGATTGTCAAGGGAGCGACTCTAAAGGTCTTATCTGGGCACAGACCACGGATTGTCCCCGATCTACTGACATTCCTCAAAACCTAAACTCGATTGCCATTGTCGCTAGAAACCCCGTAAAAATACCGTTTCTAGCAGATATTCCCTTATTAATGCCAAAAAATAGGCGACAATTCCGAGGCTAGCGATCGCATTTACTAAAGCGTATTTATGTATAGCAGAACAACCTAATAAAAAATTGTAGAAGATTTAGGAAAAATATGGAAATCTTACGGCTCCATGTATCAAATTGCTTATTCTATGCTGAATTGGTTAAAAAGTGAACTGGTTTGGATATTTCTTACATTGAATTGGCAAATATTTTATCTAGCAACTACAGAGTATCCCAGTTGACGAGTATAGTTTATGCTTGTAAAACTAATAATTATATTTAGGACGATTGGATATTAGTTAAGCCAATCTTTTCTGGCACGTTAACGCTATACAAAATAGTAATATAGATTAAAAAATATAAATTACTGTAAACTCCTATGGCGGACATAAATGGTAATTGGTTAGGAACTTACTGGCAAGATGAAATGCCAAGTCGATTTGAAGCAACTTTTGTGCAAAGTGGAAATGTTTTCAAGGGTTCTATTTTAGATGATAACTATTTAGGAGAAGCGACTGTTAGTGGTGAGGTAATTGGGCGTAATATCAGCTTTACAAAGATTTATTTAATAACTTCACCTTCACCAGTTAGATACACAGGTACAGTCTCAGAAAACGAAGATTATATGCAAGGAAAGTGGAGCATTGGTCGCTACTCTGGTTTATGGGAAGCGCGACGAAATGGAGAGAATCTAATCGTAGATTTACAAACTCGGCTGGAGAAGCTAACTGTATTCTCTATGCTTTGGCAATGTGTTTCTTGAGAGATTACACTACTGTGGCGACCTCCTAGCTCTAAAATCAGCCCTTGTTGGGAAGCACTCAGTTTGAATCTAACGAGCCATCAATGGATGGTGTGGATAAATGCCTTGCGGATTTGCTTTGCCATTAGGATTAACTATTTCTACGCCTAATACATCTGGAATAATGCCGCTATGTTCAAAAGCATATAGTTTTCCGGTACGACTAAAACCTGTTATGATTTTCCCTCTGTATCTTTAATATAAATACCTTGAGCGGAGCTAATGGCAATAGGAATACGACGCGGATATGTTCGCGCATTTGATTCTCGTTTTTGCTGACGTTCTAGATATGGATTCTGGGTCTTACTTACTAGAGAAATTTCTTGATTAAGCATTTTCTAAGTAAGTTGGCGCGGAAAAACCCAAATATATTACGAAACGTAAATAGGCTTAAAGTCCTTACTAATGACCAATGACAAAGGACAGCCTTCACCAGTTAGCTTTAATTGCGCCAACCTACTTACCTTTAGATAGGTGAATATTACTACATTTCCATAGGTACTGCCTTATGAATTATACTGCATACTGGTACGTATTGTTTTAACTGGTTTATAAAGATTAAGTTTTGAGAAAATTTCTTTATTCTAAAACTTACATAGCTGTATAGTTATGTAATGAATTAATTTCAATAGTGAAAATAATAATCGCAAGATAACAAATTTTTACTAGCAACTTAATTGGTAAGTTTTTGCATATTTATTTCATTTCATCTCAAGAAAGCAAAAGTTTATCTCTAAGTATTTCTCTGTTTGAAGAGGGAATTTTGTCGAAGTAAAAGTGTTAAAGGCGAGATATTTTCAATCGTTGAGTCCTCTGGTAAGAATTAGGAGGTAAATTATGAAAATTATGATGATTCAACCCAATTATCATTCTGGTGGTGCAGAAATTGCTGGTAATTGGCCACCTTCTTGGGTTCCTTATGTTGGTGGAGCATTAAAGACGGCTGGCTTGAGTGATATTTGCTTTATTGATGCCATGACTGATGATATTTCTGATGATGCTTTAGCAAAAATGATCGCCAAACATCAGCCGGATGTTGTGTTGGCAACAGCAATCACGCCGATGATTTACCAATCTGAAAAAACCCTAAAGATAGTTAAAGAAGTTTGCTCTCAAGCCAAGACAATTATGGGTGGGGTTCACCCTACCTATATGTACAATGAAGTTCTCAATGAAGCTCCTTGGGTAGATTACATTATTCGCGGCGAAGGAGAAGAGATTACAGTTAATTTGCTGAATGCCATCGCTAATGGTACAGATCATATAGAGCGCCGCAATATCTTAGGCATTGCCTTCTTAGAAGATGGGCAAGTCATCGCTACACCAGCCCATCCCCCGATCGCTGATTTGGATACTCTTACTCCAGATTGGAGCTTGTTAGATTGGAGCAAATATATCTATACTCCCCTCAACGTGCGAGTGGCGGTTCCCAACTATGCTAGAGGATGTCCCTTCACCTGCCGTTTTTGTTCGCAGTGGAAATTTTGGCGCAAATATCGTTCTGGCACTCCCAAGAAATTTGTCGATCAAATTGAAATCTTGGTGAAACAGCACAAAGTTGGTTTTTTCATTCTTGCCGATGAAGAACCAACCATTAACAAACCTAAATTTATTGACCTATGTAACGAGTTGATCGACCGCAATCTAGGCGTTTATTGGGGAATCAATACACGAGTAACAGATATATTGCGGGATGAGCAAGAATTACCTCTCTACCGAAAAGCAGGACTGGTTCATGTTTCCTTGGGTACAGAAGCAGCTGCACAGTTAAAGTTGAATTTGTTCCGTAAAGAAACGACTATCGAACAAAACAAGCGGGCGATTCAACTGTTAAAGCAAAACGGCATGGTTGCTGAAGCTCAATTTATTATGGGTTTAGAGAACGAAACCCCAGAGACGATTGAGCAAACCTATCAGATGGCTTTGGATTGGCAAACAGACATGGCTAACTGGAATATGTTTACCCCTTGGCCATTTTCCGAGTTATTTGAAGAATTAGGCGATCGCGTAGAAGTTCGGGATTATTCCCAATATAACTTTGTCACCCCAATTATGAAACCAGATGCAATGGAACGGGAGGATGTTCTCAAAGGAGTACTGCGAAACTATGCCCGTTTTTACCTCCGCAAAACCATTGAGTATTGGTTTGTTAAAGACTCCTTTAAACGCAAGTATCTTTTAGGTTGCTTGAAGGCTTTTGTGAAAACAACTCTCAACAAACGTTTCTACAACCTTAAACGAGTTAAGTACAAAGGTTTACACACCGAAATTGAGCTAGGTTTTGATGAATCGAAGATTTTCAGCCGCGAACAAATCACTCAGCAAAAGCAAGAACATCCAGAACTGATGGCAGATATAAATTTTACAGGCAATATTTCTGCCTGCGGCGCACCTAATGAACTGCCACAAATTGAGCAAGAACAAGTTTAAGTAGGATTTACCAAATATGTGTTATGTGTATCTTGAGGCAGTCAGTTTATCTATCGCTGCTCAATATCTTCCACCCTTCACGACTGAGAAAGAAACCATTGCCACTAGCATTTGTACACGTTAGTCCAGTTCGTTGCGATATACATTTGAAACCTGCTTTCTTCCAAGTACTGTTATAAGATAGGTTGTAATTAGGCTCAAATGTGTCACTAATACAGAGTATTTCTGGTTTGCCGTACTCTGATAATAAAAAGCCTCCACCCCAATCATATTCACAATAATTTGGATAAGGTTGAGGCGGTATCGGATTTAGTCCACTACCAATTTCACAGCGCAGTGCATTATTGTTTTCTCCTACCACTATGCACCGGATATTACCGCTAGGAGTCACAAAACTGTCAGGAACTGTTTGAGCATAACTGGAGGAACTTATTCCCATGATCAGAAAAACCGACCACACCAAGATTTTCTGTCCTTCTAAAGTTTTTAACCACATAAAAGCATCCGTTTTATTTATTCAAGATTACTAATTTATAAAGAAAATTCTCAGAAGTTACCAGGCTTCTAGAATTTTCAGTAAATGAGAAAGTTTTTCTCAACGGCGATCGCCACGCCATTATAGCGATTGCTTCTTGCGGGTAGGCATCACACTTATTCAATCACCAGATAGAGTCGAGTGGAAAATATGAATTATGCGATCGCCATAGTTTCGCTCTTTCTTTGCCCTCGCAGTGGAATACAGCAATGTTTGAGATAATAAACTAACAATCTAATAGATATTCCCAGCATTTCTACGGATTTAGAATAACAAAAAATTTGGGACTCTTAACTTTTAAGTATTTGAGGACTAGCCTAATGCTGCTTGGTATAGATTTAGGAACAGGCTCTACTAAGGCATTGCTCCTAGCTACGGACGGAACCGCAATAGGTGAAGCATCAAGCTCATATCCTGTTCATGCACCTCATCCCGGATGGGCTGAGTCAGAGCCAGAGGATTGGTGGTCAGCTGTTGCCTTGGCTGTTAGGAAGGCAGTGGGAAATCATGCCGATAAAGTACAGGCGATCGCATTTTCAGGACAGATGCATGGTGTTGTCCTAACTTCGGAGTCGGGTGAGCCACTGCGTCCTGCTATCCTCTGGGCAGATACTCGTTCTAGTACCACGCTTAACACTTATCATTCACTCGATGCCGCTATTCTAGAGCGATTGGGCAATCCGATTACAGCTGGAATGGCTGGCTTAACTTTGCTGTGGCTACGAGAACACGAGCCTACTGTCTACGCCCAAGCGCGTTGGGCACTTCAGCCAAAAGATTGGCTACGGTTACGGTTGACTGGAGAAGTCGCAACAGAACCATCTGATGCTAGTGGTACTTTGCTTTACGATGTTGTATCAGACAACTGGGCATGGGATGCAATCTCAGCCCTGAATCTACGTTGTGATTGGTTGCCGAAAATTATCCCTTCAAGTGCGATCGCAGGTTACTTAACAGCTAGTGCTTCAGAACATCTTGGCTTAAAAGTTGGCTTAAGAGCGATCGCTGGTGCTGCGGATACAGCAGCAGCAGCACTTGGTAACGGACTACTAGAGCCTGGTTTGGTTCAATTAACCATTGGCACAGGCGCTCAAATCATTACACCTCGCTCCCAACCAATTCTCGATCCTCATGGTCGTACACATTTATATCGAGCCGCCCTACCTAATGGGTGGTACACCCTTGCAGCAATGCAAAATGCGGGGTTAGCGCTTGAGTGGGTGCGAGGTATCCTTGGCTTGAGCTGGGAGCAAGTCTATACTAAAGCCTTTTCTGTTCCCCCAGGATGTGAAGGGTTGACATTTTTGCCATACCTTACAGGTGAGCGAACTCCACACCTTGACCCTTATATACGCGGCGCATGGGTGGGGCTTGGGCTTCATCACACACAGGCGCACCTGATGCGGGCAGCTTTAGAGGGAGTTGCTTTTGCCTTGCGACAAGGTTTTGAGGCACTTGAGGCAACAGGTTTTAAAGCGACAGAACTGCGTTTAGCAGGCGGTGGAACCGTAGAAATGCCTTGGAAACAATTACTGGCTGATGTATTGAGAATACCCCTCTATGCAACTACCGTTGCTGCTGCTTCCGCGCGTGGTGCTGCTCTACTGGCTGGTATCGGCATTGGCGTATATGCAGATGCTAATGATACAAGCAAACTGGCAGCGACACCAACCCTTGTTGCAACTCCCCAAGCAGTTGATTCAGCTCTTGAAGAGGCTTGGATGCGATATCAATCCCTTTATCCACGACTTAAAACAATCTCATAGAAGTTTTGCCTCAAGTCCGTAGCTGTGACTTGAAGAAGATAACAACTCGACCACTTCATCGCCGACCAAGACCAAGCCATAGCCCCCGAACCACGTTTGTAATGCTGACCCTGATGAAGGGAGCAATGCGATTTTGTCAGATGACCCCACCTGGAGAGCGATCGCTAATAAACTCTTATGTATAGATTTAATATTTAATACGATACTTGTAACAATATTCCTTAGAAGATACAACCTGCTAGCAAAAACGAAGTTTCTGTACATTGTTGCCACGAGAAAAAAAGGTAAAATTTCCTTTCAGGAATAGTTTTGAAATAGGAAAGAAGGGATAGATCCTTACTGAGTCTTGTTCAAAAATCAAATAGTATTCCTATAGAGAATAGAAGCGACCTCCCCCTGTTTAAAGTATTGTAGATATCGTTAGTCTGCCATCTTTGACTCTGGATAATCAATAAAATGTTAAGACTTTATCATTTATTACTAGGTTCTATTTTGCTGGTGTCAATACCAGTGGGAGCAAAATTTGTTCTTCCCCAATTTTCTCCACCCAAAGAGGTAAAATCCCCTGCCGTTGGAAAACTTACCACCTCTAATGAGGGTAATATCTGGCAGAAAATCCTGGGAAATACTGCTGCTCCAACTAACTGGCAAGTTGCGGCTTGTGAGGGAAATGCACCCCTGTTGTGTGTCTCTTCCAAGGGCAAACGTTTGGGTACAGTTGAGATTAACATTTACCCACTAACAAACAATGAGGATTTCCGAAAAAAACTATTAGCAGCTGGTATTCCAAGTGGTTCCCAAGTGGACTACCAAAGTTCCCAATACCAAACCCAGGTATTACCAGTACTTAAAGCTTGGGTTGCAGACCACTACGCTGCATTTGCAAAAGACCGTCAGAGTGAATATGGAAAAGAGATTACTTTCTCAGCCTACCCACCGCAACCAGTACCGATTGGTAAACTTCAGGGAATCCGCTATGGCTTTGCCGGACTCAAGGAACAAGGTGGAGTAAAAGAGCAACATATCGGTCATGTTGCCTTTGATGGCAGTAAACTTTACGTAATTACCACTGCATTTGATCCAGGTACGCAGACAGGTAAGTTTGAGCAACTGGAAAATTTGGCTATTTTTCAACCTTACTTATATGCGATCGCATCCGATCTACGTTTACCCTAATGGTCATAGGGTATGGGGCATTGAAAAGAGACAGGGGGCAGTGGGCAAAACAGTTCCGTTAGCGGATAGCTAAGGTTTAGCCCGTGAAGAGTTAGGAGTTACGAATTCTCCCCCTGCCTCCCCTGCCCCCTTCCTATTCCCCACCAGTCCCCATCAACCTAAATCTCAGCCACTGCCCGTTCAATCAAGCGACGTGCTAAAGTTTGTGTGCCAGTGTGTTCATAATAATTTGTAGATACATCCAAGAATGCAGCCAGGTAGTCTAACTTATCATCTGCAATATCGACAAAACTGTGTAAGTTGCTAACTACCTTGTGTGGCGTTAAATTATTCGCACTGACAATACCACTCATCCAACCTTTAACTGAGTCAAAACTTTCGCCGATAAAGTTGAGTTTACTACCAGCATTGTTGCCTGGAATCACATCTTTGATATTTTGGAAAGTCGAGTTCTGTTCTAACTCATTGGGACTTGTTTGATTAATCCCAGATATGGCTTTGCTGATGAAGTCTGGGCCTAGAGGTATCAAACCATCAACACAAACTAATGCCACCATACGAATGAGTGACTCACCACTATACTCACCTAAAGAGGCGACAAAATCACCAATGCTGTCTCCAGGAATGCCGTTAATTTGACAGAAAGCTACCAACTCAGCCACTAACTTTAATGTCAAATCGATGGTTTGGGCTTTGTCTGGTTTGGGAGTGACAGAGTTTAAAAAACCCAATAAAGGAATTTTTTCACCAACTTTGTTAGCTAAAGCGGCTGCACCAAGGGCTTTATCTGTACCATCAACGGTTTGATATAACCACAAAGCTGTTTGGTATCCTTGGGATTTGTCATTGAATAGATAAATCGCTCTTTCACCAATTTGTTGAATTAAATCTTCGTCGTCTTCGCCAGTGACGGTCTTAATGGTGTTGACAAAGCCGACGAGATTTTGCCACTCTCCAGGAGCAACAAAATCGAGGGACTTTAACATAGAAATAGTCAAACCACCGGTTGGTAATTGATCAACTAAATCAACAATCGATTTGCTCACAAAAATCTCCTTACTTAGGTTTTGTTATCTTCAATCTTGGTAATCCGGCTTATTGCAGTTTAGCCAGACCATTAAGATTAAACTTCTCTAGCCAATCTGCGCGATCGCTAGCTGTAAATGACGAATCGCGGGAAAGTGCTTTTACTTGGTACTTACCTACCAAAATTGCAGTTTGCGTTTTACCAACTTCTACTGCGGGATAACCGCCAATTTTCTTGGTGCTTTTCGAGAACTTTGCTGCTGTACTAGGTGTGCTGGTAGTATCAGAAATAGACAGCAATGCTAAATCTTTACCACCTTTTTTCAACTTCGCTTCTGCAAAGCCTTTTTTCTCTTGGGTAAAGACACGTTGGTAGCCATCACCTGCACTAGGGAAAAGTTTATTAAACTCGCTACCCTGAGTTGCATTCTTAGCCACGGCTTGACCGCGTTTTTGTTGAGTGCTTTCTTTTTGCGCCTGGTCAAAACGTCCAGGTGCTTTAGGGCTACAGGCTGTTGTCAGTAGTACCACTGACAGCAATAAAGCAGCTACCACCCTACGCCCACGATGTAAAATCATTCTTGGCTTCTCCTTATACTTGAACTTTGAGGCAATTATCTGCGCTGCTAGCAATTATTACTCTTAAAATTTACTTTTTAATAATTATTGCTGAAGTGCTTAACATCCTAATAAACTCAACGCCAAAATGTCCCCTTTTAAGCTACGGTGTACACCGAGATACACAACAACGTTAGATCTTCCCTCCTAAATCCCCACTTTATTAAAGGGTATTAGGAAGGATCTAACGTTGTTGTGGGACAACTCTAAAAGATTTGTGTATACACCGTAGTTCTTTTAGGAGAGTGTCTTTGATTTATGGATAAAGGACTTCCAAGAAATAAATTATCCAAATAAACGTAGACGCTGCATCGGCTTGCCGCAGGCTACCGCAGAGACACAGAGAAGCCAGTGCGTTGGGGAGACAGCGCCGTGGGTGGGTTCCCCGACTTGTTCGCTCTTAGCGTTCCCGCAGGGTAGCAACTGGCGCGACACAGAGGGAGAAGAGATAGAGAGAATTATTTGCGTTAGTTTTGGAATATTGTTTTATTTGGAAGTCCCTAAGCATTCAGGTTTGATCAACCAGGGGGCCAGTCTAATTGCCGTCCTCCCAAAATATGCAAATGTAAGTGATAGACAGTCTGACCACCATCATCACCAGTATTGATGACAACTCGATAACCGTTTTTCAGCCCAGCTTCTTCTGCAACACGTTTGGCCGTTAATAAAAGATGCCCCAATAGAGCATGATCCTGAGATTCAGCATCAGCTAGTGTGGGAATGGGTTTTTTAGGAATGACGAGAATGTGAACAGGCGCTTGGGGGTGAATGTCTTTGAAGGCCAGGGCTAAATTATCCTCATAAACAATATCAACGGGAATTTCCCGACGAATGATTTTGCTGAAAATCGTTTCTGTAGTTTCACTCATACCATCTACCTAATCATCTGCTAGAGATTTTAAAGGTTTACTGTAGTTTCTAGATCATCCAGCACCCTTTTTTAGAACTGATGCAGATCAAAAATGCTAAGGGTACGAAAACTTTAATTCCAAAATGTCCGCATACGATATTAATTTTTCCCAATACCGGAAGCTAAACTCGATCTTCATCCGCTAGACAACTTATATATTTTGTAAATCGGACAGGATGCTTAACCTACAATAATAGTGCTATATATTTGTAGTTAAAAATTTTAATAAACCACGAAGGCTTAAAAATCACAAAGCCGGACTTTTGCAAAACAACCATAGATGAGTAAATCAATTGTTTCAACAAAACGGCTCGGCAGTCAGTTAATCCTCTGGTTGCTTGAAGAAGATCGACGAGAGAAAGAAGGGCCTTACCGCAAGGAAGAAGCACATCGCCAGCATCCTTGGTGGCAGGTAATGTGCTTGACTGGTGTAGATTATTTCTCCACCCTTGGCTATCAACCTGGGATTGCAGCACTGGCGGCTGGCGCTCTTTCTCCTATCGCTACCCTGATTCTAGTTTTGCTGACGCTCTTTGGAGCATTGCCAATCTATCGGCGGATTGCTGCCGAAAGTCCTCATGGTGAAGGGTCGATCGCAATGTTAGAGCGTTTGCTACCTTGGTGGCAAGGCAAATTACTTGTGTTATGTTTACTCGGCTTTGTGGCAACCGACTTTATTATTACCATTACGCTGTCGGCTGCTGATGCTACAGCGCATATCATCGAAAATCCCCTTACCCCACATTGGTTTCACGGTCAGACGATCGCAATTACCCTAATATTAGTTGCATTACTAGGCGCAGTTTTCTTGAGAGGTTTCCGAGAAGCGATTGGGATTGCAGTAGTTTTGGTGGCAGTTTATCTGCTGTTAAACTTCATTGTCGTTAGCGTCGGTGTGTTCCAGATTTTAACTCACCCAGGAGCGATCGCTAACTGGCAGACTGCACTTTTTGCCCGCCATTCCAATCCTTTGATCTTAATCGGTATAGCTCTTTTGATATTTCCCAAGCTAGCACTGGGATTATCAGGCTTTGAGACTGGCGTAACCGTGATGCCACTTGTCAAAGGTAACAGCAGTGACACTCTCAAATATTCCAAAGGGCGAATTCGGAATACACGCAAGCTGCTCACCAGTGCTGCTCTGATTATGAGCTTCTTTTTGCTCACCACCAGTTTTATAACCACTCTACTGATTCCAGTCGCAGAATTTGCATCTGGGGGCAAAGCTAACGGACGGGCTCTTGCTTATTTAGCACATTTGTACTTAGGCAACGTCTTTGGCACGATTTACGATCTAAGTACTATTTCTATTTTGTGGTTTGCAGGTGCATCTGCAATGGCGGGTCTGCTGAATATTGTGCCTCGCTACCTACCACGTTATGGCATGGCTCCCAATTGGGCACGGGTAACGCGACCTTTGGTGTTAGTCTACACAGCGATCGCATTTGTTGTCACAATTATCTTCAGGGCAAATGTGGAAGCCCAAGGTGGGGCTTATGCAACTGGTGTGCTTGTATTGATTACCTCAGCGGCCTTTGCCGTCACCTTATCAGCCCACCGTCACAGAGAGAAGCGGGCAAAACTGGTTTTTGCCATTATTACACTGTTATTTTTATATACCACTATTGTTAACATCATCGAAAGGCCAGAGGGGATTAGGATTGCTGGGTTTTTCATCGGTGCAATCATTTTTACCTCACTGGTTTCTCGTGTTTGGCGTTCGACGGAACTACGAGCAGAGCGGATCGAAGTTGACGAACTTGCTGCCCAATTCCTTGCTGAAGAAAGCCAAGGAGCAATCCGACTGATTGCAAATCGGTTGAATAAGGGTGATGTCCTAGAGTATTTTATGAAAGAGAAAGAGGTACGCGAGGATAACCATATTCCACCCAACGATCCAATCCTTTTTCTAGAGATTCAGGTATCAGATGCTTCAGAATTTGCAGATATCATCAAAGTAAGAGGCGTGCAAGTTGGTGATTATCGGATCTTGCGGGCTGAGAGTGCAGCAGTCCCTAATGCGATCGCGGCTTTACTGCTGTATATTCGTGACCAAACAGGTAAGATTCCCCATGCCTACTTCGGTTGGGTTGAGGGCAATCCCATACAATACTTACTGCGTTTTATCTTGTTTGGAGAGGGTGATATTGCTGTAGTCACCCGTGAAGTACTCCGGCGGGCTGAAAAGAATCCCCAGAAGCGACCTGGCGTTCATGTTGGGGGTTGAGTCAGTATCTTGAATGATTGAAGAAGGAAGTAGATTATTTCCTATGTTCGCCGGTTAACTAACGTAGCGCTAGCTTGGTCAACAGGCATCAGCACAACTTCGTTAATATTGACATGGGGCGATCGCGTCACACAGAAAAATATCACATCAGCTACATCATCTGCTGTCAGTGGGGTAACTCCCTGGTAGACTGTTTTAGCGCGTTCAGTATTCCCGTGAAACCGCACCTCGCTAAATTCTGTTTCCACCATACCAGGGTCAACAGAAGTTACACGTACCCGTGTTCCCAACAAGTCTTGTTTCAAACCTTCAGAAATTGCTCTCACAGCAGCTTTGGTAGCACAGTAGACATTGCCACCGGGATAGGTTTGATGTCCCGCAATGGAACCTAAATTTACCACATGGCCGCGATCGCGACTCACCATTCCCGGAACAACATAACGGGAAACATAAAGTAAACCTTTAACGTTAGTATCAATCATGTCTTCCCAGTCTTGAAAGCTGCCTTCATGCAACTTGTCTAAACCACGACTTAGACCAGCATTGTTAATCAGAATGTCGATTTCAGACCAGGCAGGCGGTAGAGTAGAAATGGCTTCTTCGACAGCGTTGCGATCGCGCACATCTAACTGTAATAAATGAATTTCAGTACCAAATTCTTTAACGAGAGCATCTGCTTGTTGCTGCAAACGCTCTAACCGTCGTGCCGCTAGGATTAGTTTTGCACCCGCACCAGCGAAGATTCTCGCACAAGCAGTACCAATACCACTACTTGCACCAGTGATCAAAATGATTTGATTTTGTAGGGAAGTCATTGTTAGTCAAAAGTCAAGAGTCCAGTGTTAATTTAAATACAAAGTTTAGCAATTTAGCAAGTTACTGAGTACAAACATATTTTCTCAGCTATTAATATTTATTTTTTTCTTGGACGTAACTCGAAAGCTAAATCGAAGCGCTAAAAACACACATCAAACTCTGCAAAGAAATTCATCTGTCCGAGAATCAAAGGAGCTTCTCTTGATTCTGTCCATGCAAACGCCAGAAGGACGGGTGAGAATTCAGCAACTGTAGCTGATAGAACTAAGCCGCGTGCTTCCAGACAAGCCAGATTTCCGCTTAACTGGACTGGGACTGTCTGTTCTTCCCAGGCTGCTCCCAGTTGCAGACCGACTTTGTAAGGCAAAACATTGACGCTTGCACCTGTATCTAGCAAAGCCATAACTTCCACAGAGCAGGTTTTGTAGGTTAACGTCAGTGGGAGGTACGGTATGGTGCTAGAAAGACCAAGGCTATTGCTTCGCTCGATGAAAGGAAATCTCTTACCCTCAAGCATCGCCCTCTTTTCTCGCTGCCTCAAGAAGGTTTGATAATGTTTGGCTAGCTTCATACGCCTCGTGGGGAGACCATACAACCGCGACCGTTGATGCCAGTTCTTTGAGCAGTAAATATTCTGGATTTATAATATTTGTAGACTCTGTAGACTCTAGATTACAACCCTCTTCTTTCGCTACTGCTAGCAGCAGAAAATGAATGAGGCGTAATTTGTCTTGGTGTGATAATTGATCAACAGTAGGTAGCAGTTCATTTAGAGACATATCGCTACTTGTGAAAGGCTTTAATAAGTAGGTTGGCGCAATAAAAGCTAACTGGCAAGGGCTGTCATTTGCCCTTTGTCATTAGTAAGGATTTTAAGCCTGTTTACGTTTCATAACATAATTTGGCTTATTTCTACCAACTTATTTATAACTCCAGATTATCTCAAGCAAATGTCATAAATTAAAGGTAACGACCATCCAGATTTTTAGTACGCTAGCGGTAGCGTAGCGCACTAACTCTTACCTATTTCTTCACCACTTGTAGACGCTGAGTTACCATCGTCATTCCATTACCTCGCAGGATGACAGCAGAAACCCATTGACTACCAGGGGTGGATGGTGCTTGTCCCGTTTTAAACAGTCCACCGGATGTCAGTAATTGTAAATCCACAGATGTGGGGTTGAGAAATTTCTCTGGTTGGATGGTTTCTTCTAGCGCCGTTCCTAGGAGAAAATCATCGCCAAGTGGCTCTTGGACGATCGCATCAAAATTATATTTCTGACCAACTTGTACCTGTTGTGGTAATTTAATATCAATTTTGGGTGGCTTGCTGCCAGAGGTAAGTAGGGTGCGTTCTGCCAAAATATCTTGGCGGACGATTTTACCGCTTTCAATGCGCTGACGCGATTTAATCGTGGCATCGAGAGCCAAATTATTCCCACTACCAGAGGGTAAGCCAGTTATTTTCGTCTCTGTTTCGGCAATAATCCCATTGCCTTCCGATTTTGAAGATAGCAGTTTGGTACTGTATTGTAATTTAGGATATCGTTGCCAAAGTGAAACTAAAGACTTTTCTAGAGTTTGGATGTTTAATCCATCCCCATGAGTGAAAGAGGGGCTGTAGAATTGCAACACCCCTTTGACATCACCCTTGCTGGCAGCTGCATCGACTTGTGTCAACAGGTTTTTTAAATCGGTTGGTGCATTTTGAACTGTACCAGTTTGGGCTAATTGCTGTGGTGTCGTCGCTTGAGTGCGTTGCCAACCACTTGTTAAACCAAGGGTTAGCAGGAACGAAACCAGCCAAATACTGGCTGGAAATTTGAGTTGGCGTTTTGTAAAAGCAGTAATAATTTTAGTCATTGGCAAGAGTTTACTGATTTGATGAGAGAAAGTCAGGAAATTGTTTTATCTTAGTTAAGCTAGACGCTAAACGGTAGAGGTTTGATGGCAAACGCACCGATACGATTATTAATAGCTGCCAGTGGGACTGGTGGACACTTGTTTCCAGCGATCGCACTGGCAGAAAAACTTCCAGATTATCAAATCGAATGGCTGGGAGTACCCAATCGGCTAGAAACTCAACTTGTCCCTAAAGAGTATCCCTTGAATACTATTGCAGTTGAAGGGTTTCAGCAAGGGTTTGGACTCTCCTCGATTCGCATTTTGGCTAAACTCGCTGGTTCGATTATAGAAGTCAGACGAATTCTCAAACAGGGAAATTTTCAAGGAGTGTTTACTACTGGGGGTTATATTGCCGGGCCAGCCGTCATTGCGGCACGTTCTCTCGGTTTACCCGTGGTTTTCCACGAATCTAACGCCTTACCAGGTAAAGTAACTCGCTTTTTTGGCCCTTGGTGTAGTGCGGTAGCCTTGGGATTTGAAGTAGCTGCTAAGTATTTACCTCGTGCCAAAAATGTCTGTGTTGGTACTCCTGTAAGAGCGCAATTTCTTGATGGAGCAATTCATTCACCCCTGGATTTAGCCATTCCTGATGGTGTTCCCTTAATTGTTGTCTTTGGTGGTAGCCAAGGTGCAGTTGCGGTTAATAAGTTGGTGCGCGAATCTGCAAAGGCTTGGTTTGGTGCTGGTGCTTATGTAGTACATTTAACTGGCGATCGCGATCCCGAAGCAGATAGTCTCAAACATCCACAGTATATAGCCTTACCTTTTTACAACAACATGGCGGCGTTGTTGCAACGAGCAACTCTTGCCATTAGTCGTTCTGGTGCCGGTAGCTTGACAGAATTAGCGGTGTGTGGAACACCAGCAATTTTGATTCCCTACCCCTTTGCCGCAGAAGACCATCAATCTTACAATGCAGACGTATTTACCAAAGCTGGTGCGGCGTTAACACTGAAACAATCGGAGTTGACGGCGCAAGTATTGCAAAGTAATGTGTTGAATTTGTTGCAGTCACCGCAAGAGTTAGCAAAGATGGGGGAAAACGCTCATGCGATCGCAGTTCCCGATAGTGCCGAGAAATTGGCGCAATTAGTGCGTGAGGTGGTAGAAACATAACGTTGATTATTTACTATTAGAAATTTATTTTCCAAGTTATGAATATCTTATCCAGCCAAAAATTTCGCTTCACAGTCGGTTGTGCTGCCTTATTATTTGTCAGTTTAGCTAGTAGCCATCTATATACTCAGTCAAAAAATAAACAGCTAGCCCAACAAAATCAGCCCTTTACTCAGCAAGAAAATTCTGCCTCACTTCCATCACAGATTTCCCTCACTGCAAATTTTCAAAATCCTTTTGTTGCTCAACAAGTATCTAATGAAGTTATCGATAAGCAAAACGCTTTTTTATCTCAGCAAAATTTGCTAGCTGCATCTGCACCCTATCCAGTTGTCGATGAGTTCAAAAAATATAAATTTAGTATTAATAGTAGCCAAGTTGTTAGCCCAGGAAAACTGCCAAGTAGTAAGGTTAACTTCAATCAAGGAGATTTATTAACTGTTCTCGTTAATACTAGAAAATATTTTCAAGATTACTCTTCAGAAGATCCAGATATTCTCCGTACAGGAATGCTTGCGACTCAAGGAGTAACTATACCAGATGTTCTCAACACTTTAAATTTCATGATTGCTGTCTTAAAGGAGGATATTGCTAATAACCGAGCTACTCGTTTGCAAGATCCTAACTTTATCAATACCAATTTTCGAGTTATTAAGTGGTCTCCCTATAACCCCAAGAATAAACAGCAAAAACAATTACGAATAACCAAATATGCTGTCTTTACTCATCCCGGTTCACGGAAGAAAACCTCTACTTTTAATACACCAATCTATAGCTTAAAAGACAACGCTAATAACGACAAATTTTATACAAAATACACCAAGCAGGATGTGTTGTCAGGTATTTATGAACCAGGCGGTAAAGAATTTGGAAAAGTTACCAGTCTCGCTTATCTAACCAGAAATGGTTTAGAAGAAGCAATTATGGAAGGAACAATATTAATTAATTTTACAGATGGTTATAAGGCATTTTTTAATGTAGATAGAAATAATGGAATGTCTTATATTCGCGGATTGAAAGCAACAGCACAAAAACGTTATTGGTATTTTAGAGAAGTTGATGCGATTAAAGGCTATGGATATAAAATAGATGCAAAAATTTCTATCAAACCCGGAGTTACTTTTGCTGGAGATGTTTTGAATATTGGTTTAGGTAAAGTGGTTGTGATTGAACATACTCAAGGTGGTCGCAAACATCTGCGAATGGGAGTAATTGCCGATACAGGTGGAGCCTTTTTACCCAATCTTTATCAGCTAGATTTTTTGGCAGGTATATTTAATAATAAAAAAGAATTTGGTCAGAAAATCAGCCAATTGCCTGACTATGCTACAGCATATTTTTTAGTTAAAAAGTAAGGGAATTCCAAACAACAGATTATCCAGTAGCGATCGCCCTAGATCACAAAGACGCGATAAATTGCCGTCTCTACAAGGCGATTTATCGCGTCTCTTGCCTTAACCGAACCGTATTGATACCGCTACTATAATTAATTTAAAGGCTAAAATTACGAATTATTTAAGTTTGCTAATTCAAATAGGATAAATATGTATTTGCCCAAATCGCAGCTTGAGTGCGATCGCGCAGATTTAACGTGTTTAAAATATTTGTCACATGATTTTTTACCGTTCCCTCAGAAATATAGAGTTCTTGAGCAATTTCTCGATTACTAGCGCCTGTAGCAATTAACCGCAAAACCTCTTTTTCTCTAGGAGTAAGTTCAGTTAAAGTAGATGGTACAGGTGTTGAATGGATTGGTGTACCATTAGAAAACTGAGTTAACAGCTTTTTAACTATACCTGGGCCTAATTGAGTATATCCTTTATAAACAGCCCGAATCGCAACAGCTAATTCTTCTGAAGGCGTATCTTTTAATAAATAACCCATTGCCCCATTTTGCAATGCTGCTGATACATATTCATCATCATCAAAAGTCGTCAGTACTAAAATTTTAGTTGTGGGAAAACGTTTTTGAATTTCTTTCGTCGCTGCAACTCCATCCATAATAGGCATTCTGATATCTAGCAATACTACATCTGGTTGAAATTCAGCAACCAAATTAATCGCCTGTTCACCATTTTCTGCTTCTCCCACTATCTCTAAATCTGGTTCTAATTCTAATAACGCTCTTAATCCTTGACGAATTAAACCTTGGTCATCTACTAACAATACTTTAATCATCATCTCAACCTCATTAAGGGAATATTAACTGTAATTTTGCAACCAGAACCAGGAGTGCTATTAATATTAAAGTCACCCCCTAATGCTAAAGTGCGATCGCGCATACTATGAAGTCCAAAACCAGTAGTATTTTGCCCTAAATCAAAACCTCTACCGTTATCCTGAATTATCAATCGCAAATTTCCTCTTGCTGTAGCGAGTTCCAGTTTAACCTCGGTTGCATAAGCATATTTAGTTATATTTGTCAAAGATTCTTGAGTAATCCGGTAAATAGCAGTGTTGATTTCAGGTGGTAGAGGATATTCGAGGTTAATTTGATAAATTGGTAAAATGCCATTGGAGCGATGAAAATTTTCTGCAAGGCTAGCGATCGCACGTTCTAAAGATTGCTCTTGTAAAGGATTAGAACGCATAGTAGAAACAGATTGGCGGACATCTTTTAATGCTTTTGAACCTAATTCCTTTGCTGTTGCTAGAAATGTCTCAGCCTTACCTGGGTTAGATTGCCATAGTTTTAAAGCAGTTTCCAATTGAAGATTTAAAGCAGTCAGAGAATGTCCTAATGAATCATGAATTTCCCGAGCAATGCGGTTACGTTCTTCTAAGGTAGCTTGATTTTCAATCCGCGTCGCATATTCGCGGAGTTTTTCATTGGCGATCGCTAGCTTTTCTCGACTTTGACGTTCAGACAATACTGCATTCATCATCAACAACACAAAAACCAAACTTAAACCAAATACCAGCGACGAGTTCAAAATTAAAAATCGATATCGCTCTTGTGCCTGTGGCGATGCTTGAAAATTGAATAACTGATATTTTAGTTGGATAGTAACTAAAAATAATGCGAATGACAAACTTGTAACGAATAAACGTCCATTTAACTGAAATATTAGGCAACTCCGAGTAACTAAAATTATGTAAAGAAAAGGGAAAAGGCGAGCAAATCTTTCACCAAAAAGTCCAGTTATTAAAATCAATAAAATTTCAATGCCTGTGTATATTATCTTAGATGTCTGATTGCTTTTGGGTAATCTTAAACCCATTAAAGCAAAAATAATTAAGCTATAAATTGATAGTTCTGGTAAAAAATTGCAAATTGATAAGTCTGGAAATAAACCACAAATTGTTAGTTCTGGAAGCTTGGGACGAAATCGCCGTAACGGAGGTGGTATAAATGCTATTAATGCAGTAATTGCCAGTAGTGTCCATTCTAGATAAAGCAGAGATGGAAAAGGATGTTTTTTAATTTGAATTGTATGATTCATTGTTGTTTTGCTCAAGTTATAAATTAGTTAAAATTTTGGAGTATAAATTAAAAATCCAGAATTATAAAGTTTTGAATATTTGAGTGATATATTCCACAATTTAAGCTTTTAGCTAAGTGAATAATTAATAGGAAATACGGACTATACCAAAATATGCAACAAAGCTAAAGAAGGATTTACAAATCAATTATTATAAAAATGTTCATTATTTCATATATAACTCCCAACTCCTCGCAAATACTCCCACCACCTAACTATTTATTGTTAATCAAATTTGTCAAAATTCAATCATGACTAAAGTCATGGGTAGAACCATGACTTTCTCCTCATGTAACTAGTAAAGATAAGTTCTTATGATGGTGACAACCAACCAGGAAAAACCTACAAGAAATGAAACTCAAAGCATTATCGCTAGTCGCTGGAGCGATCGCTCTAACTTTAACTGCAACCTCCTTCGCTGTTAATGCCCAAACAGCCTCTCCTTCACCCGTGTTACTGGCACAAACTACACAAAAAGAAAGAGGCCCTTGGAAAGACTTGGGTTTGACAGATACCCAAAAAACCCAAATTCAGGCAATTCGCCGCGATAGCCGGGCCAAATTTGAAGCAGTTTTGACCCCAGAACAAAAGGCAAAATTAGAAGCAGCTAAACAAGCGCGTCGGGCTGAGTGGCAAGCGCGTAAAGCTCAGGGTCAAACAGGTCAAGGTCAACGCCAACCAGGTCAACGTCGAGGAAAGGGTGGTTATGCTGACTTAAATCTGACTGAAGCACAGAAAACCCAAATGCGACAAATTCGGGAATCTGAGAAACAACAGATTCAAGCAATCTTAACCCCTGAACAGCGCCAAAAAATAGAGCAATATCGTCAAAACGCTCCTTCGCGTCGTCAACAAGGCAATCCTCAATAATAATCTTTTAAAAAATAATAATTTTGAGATGGGCAACATTGCCCATCTCATCCAAAATAAATTATGATGCAACCATTGGTCGCTTCCCCAAATCCCGTTCCTCACCTGCAACAGGTTTTAGATTTAATTGATCGCATTGCTGTAGCACAAGGGCGAGATGTTCCCCAAATTGTAGCAATAGAAAAATTACGTTTCCTTCCTACTGACACTTTTGGCAGAACTTGGGCAGATTTCCTCAATGAACACAATTTCCAGCCCTTTACCACCGGTAGCCGTCGTAAACAACTACATGATGGGATTCACGTCCTTACAGGCTATGGTGCTGACTTAATTGGTGAAGCAGAAGTACAGGCATTTTTATTAGGAACAAAATTTAGTATTACTAATTTGATGCTGGGATTAGGATTGCTGCGAGTCATCCATAAAAACCTAAGTTCTCGACAACAATTTAGCTGGGCCAGACTCTGGCAAGCGTACCAACGCGGTTGTAATTCTCAATTTAACCCAGATACTTGGCAACCAGAATTACTATGGCACTTACCGTTGACTAATGTTCAGTCCTTATTTTCCATAGTCAAAAATTAACAAGCTTCTTGCAGAAGATGCGGAAAGGGGAAAAACTTCATCCCCTTTCCCTTTCCCTATTTTAATACTTACGCATTGACAGGAAAGCCTAAACATAGGTAATTTAAAGAACCACATCGTAGGGGTAATTCATGAATTGCCCCTAAGACAGATGCCCGATTTACTAGACTTTCAAGATAGTTATGAGTTATGAGTTAATCAAAACTCCTCGCTTGATTAAGATGTCTCAAGAATTTGCAATTGGTAGTAAAGTCCGTGTTGTGGCACTACCACCCTTCGTCAAAACTGCTGAACCTATGCCCATGCTGCGCCCCCCTGATGTTATTCACATTGGCGAAGAAGGTATAGTCCTTGACCGCCGTCCCGGTGGATATTGGGGTATTCGCTTCACCAGGGGAGCTTTTCTCTTAGATAGCCAATACATCGAAAGCATAGATAAACCTACCGAATCTGACTCTAAGTGATATTTGGAGTAACTAAGAATTGTAAACTTGTGTAAAGTTGTGATTCTGGTTTGCACCATGATTTCCCGCCGCACTTTTTTAAACATATTATTTGCCAGCTGTATTTCTTTCATCAGCTGGCTGAACTTTATACCTGCTGCTGCTGCCCTTGGTGGTAAACTTCCCGCAATTAATCAACCCGCACCAGAGTTTACTTTGCCAACTAACACAGGTGATGGCAAAATTTCCCTCTCTGATTTGCGTGGTAAGTGGCTAGTCCTCTACTTTTATCCTAAAGACTTCACCTCTGGTTGTACTATAGAGGCTCGCCGTTTTCAGCAAGACTTACCCCAATACCTCGAAAAAAATACCCAGATTATTGGCGTAAGCGCTGATGATATTGATTCTCACGCCAAATTTTGTGATTCTGAGGGATTAAAATTCCCGCTTTTAGCTGACACTGATGGTTCAGTGAGTAAAGCTTACGGTTCGTGGCTCGGCTCCTTATCGATGCGCCATAGTTTTATCATTGATCCTCAAGGTGTCTTGCGCGAGACTTTTGTCAAAGTCAACCCAACTGTTCATAGTTCAGAAGTGCTGGCACGATTAGAAAAGTTACAGTCTACAGCTTCTTAGAGGTTGTTTGAAAAGTCGGGGATGTTGTAAAAAAGCTCTCTCAGTATAGGCTGTGAATAGATAGTAAACAGCACCGAGAGAGTGGTATGAGTA
>NZ_JBALEQ010000008.1:0-91070 GCF_036917775.1 Nostoc sp. | reverse complement strand
TGCAGAAGCCAGCCTTTGCCCATCGGGGCTGAACACCACGCTATTGACCGCACTGCTATGCCCAGTCAGGGTTTGCACAGCTTTGCCTGTGGCGATATCCCAGAGTTTGATCGTCTTGTCATTACTTGCAGAAGCCAGCCTTTGCCCATCGGGGCTGAACACCACGCTATTGACCGCACTGCTATGCCCAGTCAGGGTTTGCACAGCTTTGCCTGTGGCGACATCCCAGAGTTTGATCGTCTTGTCATCACTTGCAGAAGCCAGCCTTTGCCCATCGGGGCTGAACACCACGCTATAGACCGCACTGCTATGCCCAGTCAGGGTTTGCACAGCTTTGCCTGTGGCGATATCCCAGAGTTTGATCGTGTTGTCATGACTTGCAGAAGCCAGCCTTTGCCCATCGGGGCTGAACACCACGCTACTGACCGCACTGCTATGCCCAGTCAGGGTTTGCACAGCTTTGCTTGTGGCGACATCCCAGAGTTTGATCGTCTTGTCATCACTTGTAGAAGCCAGCCTTTGCCCATCGGGGCTGAACACCACGCTACTGACCCCACTGCTATGCCCTTCTAATGTATTCAGTTCTTGGAATTTGTTCTCTGTTTTTAAGTACACAGCTTTCCGCAATGTTCCGACAACCCGCATTTGGGTATCTACCGCCACCTTCCCGGCATTTTTCAGTTTTCCGCCCGCTTTTAAGCCTTCTGTCACTGCATCCCAGATTTGCCCAGAGGCAGAAAAGGTGGCTGAAGAGTTAGCAAGGGCGTTAATTTCACTAATTTCAGCTTGTTTTCTTTCCTTTTCTGCCCTTTGTGCTGCATCCCAGGCTGTAAATGTTAGTCCAGCTAAGACTAATCCGGCTGCAACTGAACCAAAAAGGGCAAGTTTGAGAAAGTTATTTAGTTTCGCGTCACTCAGTTTTCTTTGGTTCCTTTCGTTTTCCAGTTCCGCCATCACCTGCTTTAACTTCGGTTCCTGTTGCTGGCGGATAAAGGCGGCGATGTAGTCATGTACCAGTTGATAACGGTCAGCCGGGTTTTCTGGTAACAAAATCACTAAGCCGGATTGGACAAAAATTTCTAATATTAAATTTAATTTACTGATTTCAGAAGCTTTATCTTCTCTAGCCTCTGATCCCCCCGCCTGTGGCGACCCCCTTAAAAAGGGGGTTGAAGAAATTAAGCCCCCCTTTTTAAGGGGGGTTGGGGGGATCTCCGAGAAGTACGGCAGCAAATCACGTTCCAACTCAGCGCGAGTCTTGAGAGGGCGAGTTCCTTTTTCATCAGTCAGTAAATAGAGTAATATGTCTGCTGTTTGCTGATTTTCTTCACCACAATCATGAACAACTTCATTCAAATAACGCTTAACCAATTCGTCTTTAGTGCCACGTTGCTGATATTCTGCCAGAGTTGTAATATTCTCCGTTTGCAGTTGCGCCCCCACAACCTGCAACTCAATGGGACGAACTTCACCCAATTCCCCGGCTAAATCTTGCACCAGTTGTTGAACTAAAGCAGGTTCTAAGCGAAAACTAGTATTTTCAGTTAAACGCTGAATGATTAACTTCGCATCAGCAGGTGAGAAGTTCCCCAACTTGTAAAGCACATTATCACTGAGAATGCCATTGCCAATAATCTTCAGACTAGGCAAATCATTGCACTCTAGCAAGTAATGAATGTAATCTAGCCGCAGCGATAAGATAACTTTCACCGATAGAACATTCAAACACTCTCCCAGAAACTCAAAGAATTGCTTTCTTTGGGATGGTTCGGTGTAAACAAAGAAAAATTCCTCAAATTGATCGAAAATTAGCACCGTTCGCAGGTTGCGCTGTTCGTTTTCTTCAAGTTTGGATATTAAATATTGCGGAGTTCCGAGTTCTGAGGGTGAAAGTTGACCTTCTGAGGGTGAACATTGACCTTCTGAGGGTGAACGTTGACCTTCTGAGGATGAACGTTGACCTTCTGAGGGTGAACGTTGACCTTCTGAGGGTGAACGTTGACCTTCTGAGGGTGAACGTTGACCTTCTGAGGCTCGACTTTGACCTTCTGAGGGTGAACGTTGACCTTCTGAGGATGAACGTTGACCTTCTGAGGGTGAACATTGACCTTCTGAGGGTGAACGTTGACCTTCTGAGGATGAAAGTTGACCTTTTAACTCTCCCTCATCCCCCTTATCCCCCTTATCTCCCTCATCTCTCCCCAAAACTCGCCCCAACTCTTCCGCCCAGTTAGTATAAACCCGCATTACCACTGGCATATAATCTTGAACACCGATCGCTTTATTCTTTAAAGCTGGTACTAATCCCGCATTCACCAGGGAACTTTTGCCGACACCCGATTGCCCATGAATTACTATCAGCTTATAATCAGGGCGACCCATGCGTTCAATTAAACGTTCTACATCCAAGAGGCGACCAGATGCAGCAATTTCTGGGGCAATATTTCCTTGAGGAGAGTTTGAGCGCAATGTCTCTACAAATGCCTGTTTTGTGGCTTCTAACCTACCCGCACCAATAAAAGCCCGCAAGCCAAATTGCTGTTCAATGGAACGCCGTTGCTGTTTAATTTTGTATGCTTTGAGATATTCTTTCCGCTCAAAATAAAGCTGCTGCAAAAACCTGAGAATATCTAAGTAAAGTCTGACATCTTCTAGGGGATTACCTACATCCCTAGCAGTTTCTAAGCTGAGGGTTGCCTCTTTAATTTGACCTAAATGGTATTGAGAACGACCTAAAATAAACTGATATAAGCTGAAGTCTTTTGATTTTAAAACCTTTTCAGGAATATTAAATAGAATCCCTGGTATATTAGCTGATTCCAGATTTGTAATCGCAGCAAAAACTTCCAAGGCTTGCTTAACTAACTGATTTGCTTTAACCCAATTATTCTGAGCCAAAGCTACTTCAGCTAAAAAACCGTAATCTTTGGCTAATTCTCTTAGTTGGTTGTTATTTTGATGGATTATTAAAGCTTGCTCAGAAAGAGTCTGCAATGTTTCCCACTTTTGCAAGTCTCGCAAGATATCACCAAACTTCACTACTGCATTAGCAATTAAATCTGGATTTTTAAACTGGTTAATTAAATCTATATACTCTTGGATGTAATTCCAAGTCACTTGCCAATCGGGATGATTGATATCTTGATGTTTAAAAGCTTTGAGATAATAACAAAAGCCAATTTCACCGAGGATTTTTATCTGACGTTCTAAATTATTACTTTGCTGCCAAAGCTCTAAAGCTTTGTGATAATGCTGTATCGCCGAATCTTTTTGACTATTTATCTGTTTAATAAAACCTAATAAAGATTCTAAATTAGCTTTAATTTCTAAATTATAAACATCTGGCTGATTGAGTAAATATCTTTGTGCTGCTTTTAACTCATTTTCCAGCTTGACATATACATCTACGCTAAAATTTAAGTTATTACTAAACCAGGAATTAGCCGTTTTGCTGATAAAATCTACTAATTCTTGGGTTGATATCTCAAAATTTCTCGTAGTTGCCCAACTTTCTAAATCTGGCGCAAGCTGTATTAGTTGCTTATAAATTTCATCGTCAATCCACAACACTAAGGGAAAAGCAAAATTCTTGCGAAACTCTTCCCGCACCTGATTTGCAGAAGTTAACATCACAGACAAATTTTGCACTGATTCCAAACCCACAACCATTACACAGGCTGGTATCTCTTCGCCCAATTCTTCCTGAATGACAGTATAAAGAGTCCTGTTCGATTGCTGCACCGCCAAGACACGAATTTCGACTTGACAAATTTCCTGCAATCTGGAGATTAAGCGATCGCGCAAGCTAGCATAATTACACCGTGCCAAAATCAGCTTAAACTGTCCCACGGAGGATGCGATCGCCCAAGCTAATTGTTTTAGAGAGCGTTCGCTGTTTACATGGCCATCTTCTGGTGGTTGCTGTGGACTCATAAGCTTATGTACAGTGTGCGTGTAGGGTGTGTTACCGCGAAGCGTAACGCACCGAAAACCTGAGATGCTGCTTACGGAAGATGTCGGTTGTGTACCAAAGATGGTGCGTTACGGAAGCCGTAACACACCCTACTCTTAAGGAACGTTCAACTCTCTGGCTTCTGCCAAGATGGGATTAACATCAAACCAAGACTGACCACGATCGCGATATTCAAAGACAAACCGACTGCGGATCAGTTTTTGATATCCGTGGTCATCACTCACCTTTTTCTTTTCTTTGACATGACGTAACAATTGCCACTCATCCTCAGAAATTGGCAACATGATTTCATTCCGCCGAGAACGAATCACTTCCTCTAAGGTTTCACGGGTTAAGGGAAGGCTCATTTCTTCCATAATCCAAGTATTCAGCAGCCTCAGCACATCCCGCACATGACCACCACTCATTTTACATAACCGTTCTAGGCTAGCAGCACTATCAAAAATTTCGGTAACTTTATTTAAACGCTCCTCTGGTGTGATGTCAGGAAAAGCTCTTGCTAGTACCATCTGCTGCATGAGTGACATTCCCTGTGTATGAACACTACCATCAGCCCATTGTATAGGAACCATTGGTAAAACCTTGGGGTCTTCTGGGAATCGCTGAGTTAGCATTCCGTAATCGTTGGAAAACTTTAAAGATAAGGGCATGGTGTAGATTAAATGACAATTCAGCTTGGTCAAAAACTCACCCTGGTCTACAAATAAATATTCTTGCTGCGGACGACCCCAAGGTTTGACACGATTATCTATGCGGTCAAGATTATCGACAATTACCACCAGACCATTTTTACCCTGCTGTTTGAGTTTAGCGATCGCAGGTTCTAATAATTCTTGATTAATCGCTTCCAACAGCTTAGTTTTTTGCGGTGCTAAATACTGATTGAGTTTTTCTCGCAGGGTGGGGTCATTTTTCATCTTGCTAGTGATTTCACCAATGCCCACAGACAGAGAAAGTTTTTCTTTATCTGCGGATAAACCCACATCACCAACCACCGGAACCTTAACTTTTACCCCCGTCACCTCGGAGTTTAAGACCTTCCAAGCACCTTGCAGCAACTCATTAAACTTGTTAGGTGACTCCAGGGTAATTTTATCAAGACTTTGACTCACCCGCCGAGCGATCGCTAGCAGCACATCAGCAATATCAACATCGGTCATTTCCAGGTCATCACTGGACTCAAAATAAACTACATGGAAGCCTAATTTTTCCAGTTCTGCCTGTAATCGTAATAGTTCTGTCGATTTACCACAACCAATATGCCCAGTAAATAAAGTGCAGGTAGGTTCATTGGGCTTAAAAAAAGTAATTTTCTGCTTCAGCTTGCCAAGAATATCACCACCTCGGACTGAGGAAAAATCTATGTAATACTTGCCATCAGAGCTATGGTTGACAAATAGAGTTCTGCTGGGATCGCTAGCCTGATAAAATTCCCGTAAATCTATGGACATAACCTGGTAGTGCAACTATCTCGTATTGTCTAACATAATCTTTGTTTAAAAAGATAAAGTTTTTTACCATACTTAAATTAAAAGCGCCCTCCCGAAGTGGGAGAGCGCTTTATTATTTAGCTAATTGAGTTAATGGTTGAGAATTAACCGTTGATAGCAGGAGCGCTAAGAGCAACAGGAGCAGATTCAGCAGATGCCAAATCTAGAGGGAAGTTGTGAGCGTTACGCTCGTGCATTACTTCCATACCCAGGTTAGCGCGGTTGATTACATCCGCCCAAGTTGCAATCACACGACCTTCAGAGTCAATGATTGATTGGTTGAAGTTGAAACCGTTCAAGTTGAACGCCATTGTGCTTACACCCAAGGCGGTGAACCAGATGCC
Organism: Nostoc sp.; assembly: GCF_036917775.1. GTDB lineage: Bacteria > Cyanobacteriota > Cyanobacteriia > Cyanobacteriales > Nostocaceae > Nostoc. The sequence continues at coordinate 85,263 of NZ_JBALEQ010000008.1, read as the reverse complement.
GATTACAGGCCATGCTGCGAGGAAGAAGTGCAGTGAACGGCTGTTGTTGAAGGAAGCGTATTGGAAGATTAGACGACCGAAGTAGCCGTGAGCTGCAACGATGTTGTAGGTTTCTTCTTCTTGACCGAATTTGTAACCGTAGTTTTGTGACTCGGTTTCGGTTGTTTCACGAACCAAGGAAGAAGTTACAAGTGAACCGTGCATTGCAGAGAACAAGCTTCCGCCGAATACACCAGCTACACCTAGTTGGTGGAAGGGGTGCATCAAGATGTTGTGTTCTGCTTGGAACACGATCATGAAGTTGAATGTTCCTGAGATTCCTAAAGGCATACCGTCAGAGAAGGAACCTTGTCCGATGGGGTATACCAAGAATACTGCGGTTGCTGCTGCAACAGGTGCAGAATATGCGATCGCAATCCAAGGACGCATACCTAAGCGGTAGGATAGTTCCCATTCACGACCTAAGTAGCAGAATACGCCAATCAGGAAGTGGAAAATTACCAATTGGTAAGGACCACCGTTGTACAACCACTCATCAAGAGATGCTGCTTCCCAAATTGGGTAGAAGTGCAAGCCGATAGCGTTTGAGGAAGGTACTACTGCACCAGAGATGATGTTGTTTCCGTAGATTAAGGAACCTGCTACTGGTTCGCGGATACCATCGATGTCTACTGGAGGAGCGGCGATGAAGGCGATTACGAAGCAAGCGGTAGCTGCTAGCAAGGTGGGGATCATGACTACGCCGAACCAACCGATGTAGATGCGGTTGTTGGTGCTGGTGATCCACTCACAGAATCGATCCCATACGTTAGCGCTTGAGCGCTGTTGTAAGGTTGTTGTCATTGTTTTATAAGTGCGGTTAGTGATTTATAAATCAGGCTCGTTTGTCTTTGCCTGTGAATACACTTTACAATGCTTTACAATTTTTAATCAAGTTTTATTACTTCAGTAAATCTGATATAACTTATCAGGTTTACTTATTGAAAGGCAAGTTACGAGTAAGCCAGAGGATTTGATTTCAGATGAATTTCCGCGATCATTTGCCTGAATCTGCAATATTGCGGTTACTTCGGTTACTTATACTATTTCTATGTGACGCTGCACAAAACCAATCTTGATAAAGCAAGGGCGCTGAAGCCGCTTATATACCAATATGATTCAGTTAAAGCTAAAAACTAAAACTGGCGTATCCCGGGTTTCGTTCCTTAACCCAAGCGTATTAGCTTATATACAACCTCACAGATAACGGTGTTGGGGACAAAAATATTCCAACCAATGCCCGTAGCGACTTTCAAGACAGTCGCTACAATGATTTACATTTACCTAATGAAAAAGCTAAATGTGTTGTAGTTTATTTAAATAACTCCAGACATTCATTTTTTAAAACGCCTTTGGTTACTTTGATGCTTCTAAATGATTTAGCGATTACCTCTTCACAAGATAGATTAATTTGTGATTGATTTATCGAGATCAAGTCTTGAATTGAAGCACCATATACAATTTCTGATAAACCACTCCAAACACAAGCAGTTGCACACATTGGACAAGGTTCGCAAGTTGTATATATACTATAACCTTCTAAAAAATGGTTTTTAAGTTTAACTGTTAAACTACGAATAACGTTGATTTCAGCATGGGCTGATGGATCGTTGTCTCTGATAACAGTATTATGAGCTACGGCAACAACTTCGTTATCTTTAACAATCACAGCACCATAAGGTGTCTCTCCTTCTTTTGCTTGCGCCAAAGCTAAACGCATAAAATATTCTGGAATCATAGAAAGTGAGGTTAATATAAGGATAGTGATTAATAATATCGTATTTCTGATGCTATAACTGGGAATTAAGATTAGTTAATAGTCGAATATGTTATTGAGCAGACAAGAAACAGAATTCTACTTAAAAGACCTAGAAACACCAATAGGTAAAGCGATTAATTTAACACTTGCCGCTTTGGTACTATTATCATCAGGAATTTTTGTCGCAGAAACTTATAATATTCCTGATTCTGTGCGATTTCAATTACATCTAGTCGATACTGCGATCGTCATCATATTTGCGGTGGAATATTTACTCCGTTTTTGGAGTGCAGAAAACAAAATTCAGTATATTTTTAGCTTCTATTCGATTATTGACTTAATGGCAATTTTGCCATTCTTTATAGGGATAGTCGATATTAGCTTTATCCGGCTACTGCGATGGTTTAGGATTTTACGATTAATCAGGTTTATAGATAGAAAGTTTTTATTCGCTACTGTCAGCACCGAAGATGGCATGATCTTTGCGCGAATATTATTTACATTATTTGCAATTGTTTTTATTTATTCTGGTTTAATATATCAAGTAGAGCATCCGGTTAATCCTCAAAATTACGGGACATTTTTGGATGCCTTCTATTTCTCTGTTGTCACAATGACAACTGTGGGATTTGGCGATGTTATTCCAATTTCTGAATTAGGACGTTTGCTAACGGTATTGATGATTTTTACAGGAATTGCACTGATTCCCTGGCAAGTAGGGGATTTAATTAAGCAAGTTGTGAAAACTGCTAATCAGGTAGAAATGGTTTGTTCCAACTGTGGATTAGCTTTCCATGATATAGATGCTGAGTTTTGTAAAAGATGCGGGACTAAGTTACCTAGTCACAGGGTTGATTGAAATGCGATCGCAACTACGGTATATAGTGCTAATTACCGGGTAGTTCGAGAATATAGTCAATGCCTAACGTCAACGTCATTTCAGAATATAAAAGCTTTGGTGGCAAACTCGGCTTTTACAGCCATCTCTCCTCAATCTGTAATAGTGAAATGCGTTTTGCTGTTTATCAACCACCACAAGTAACTCATAAACCTGTGCCAACTCTCTATTTTCTCTCTGGGTTGACTTGCACGGAAGAGATTTTTATGGTAAAGGCGGGGGGAGTGCAACGCTTTGCGGCTGAGTACGGCTTGATGCTGGTTGCACCAGATACTAGTCCGCGTAATACTGGCATTGCAGGCGAGGATGATGACTGGGACTTTGGTACAGGTGCAGGCTTTTATGTTGATGCTACAGAAGAACCGTGGCGTAAAAACTACCAAATGTATAGTTATGTTGTCCATGAACTACCTGCTTTGATTAACGCAAATTTCCCCACTCAACCTGAAAAACAAGGTATTTTCGGTCATTCAATGGGGGGACACGGGGCGCTTGTCTGTGCGATGAGAAACCCAGAGCTTTACAAATCAGTATCAGCCTTTGCACCTATCACTGCACCTATGCGTTGTCCTTGGGGACAAAAGGCTTTTAGTGGTTATCTTGGCAAAAATCAAGAAAGTTGGCGTGCTTATGATGCTAGTGAATTAGTCAAACAAGTAGGGTATCACAGTTCAATTCTCATTGATCAAGGTACTGCTGATAAATTTTTAGCTGAACAATTACTACCGGAAGTGTTTGAGAAAGCTTGTGCAGATGTTGAGCAGCCGCTAAACTTGCGTTATCAAGAAGGCTATGACCACAGTTATTATTTCATCGCCAGTTTTATTGAAGATCATATCCGCCACCATGCGTTCGCTTTATTGATTACAGCAGTTTTTATCTATTTAAACCCCACGTTTCTATTTTGATTTTTGAACAAGAATAGGAGAAAATAGGGAACTGGAATCAAAGTCCCCTAATTTATCGGGGGATTTAGGAGGATCTAGAGCTTTTGATACCGACAAGAGAACTTTTTAAACATCCTCTAAAAGAGCAGTTATGATTCCCACAATCATTGCACCCCATCTCTTAATTCTTTCCAGGATTAAGGGGCATTCTTGGCGTTTAATAAGTACTTAAGCGGACATAATATTTAGTGAAGCGGCGATACATGACAGATATATAATTAGTTGAGCTTCATTTTTTAGCAATAGATATGAATGATTTTGTGCCTTCTCAGAGGAGAAAAGACTATATCATCCTCTTCATAATTTGGCTGATAGCATTAGCTATAGATAGAACTTGGTTTTTATTAGATAATTCGATTCCATCCTACGATCAAAGCGCACATTTAACGACAGCATTACATCATTATAGGATTTTTCAAAACTTTAATATCTTCTCAGGAAATTGGTGGTTATCTCTGTGGCAATTAACTCCAAGTTATCGCGCTCCTTTTTTATATATTTGCACCGTACCATTCTTGATATTGTTTGGGCGTGGATATGACCAGGCAAGCTTGGTGAACTTATTATATACTGCAATGATTATACTTTCAGTGTATCATTTAGGTAATTTTTTATTTAAAAACCGAAAAACTAGCATAACTGCCAGCATATTTTGTCTATTATTTCCTATTTTAGGAATGATACGGACAGATTATTTATTAGATTATGGGCTAACAGCAATTGTTATAGTAACTTTCACAATTTTGACAATTTGGAAAGATAGTTATATTGGGTTTTTATCATGGTGGTTAACTATCATATTGGGTGTAGGTATAGGTTTAATATTGTTGACTAAGCCTACAGGATTTATTTTTATTTTAGTTCCTAGTATTTGGACATTAATTACTTTTATTATAAAACGTAAATTTATCAAGCTAATACAAGCTTGCTTGTCTTTGATAATAGCTTGGTTAATTTGTGGTTTTTGGTATAGCTTAAATTGGTTAACAATTATAACATCGGCATTAAACGCTAACCAAGTCGGAAAAGGAGAAGGCGATCCTTCCGCCACAACTATTACTGGATGGTTATTCTATCCAAAGATGATCCCAGAAAGCGTTGGTTTACCAATATTATCTATAAGTATTGGTATTTTATTGATTTATATTATCAAATATAAATTTACTAATGATTTAATTCCCGGATCTATCTATAAATCCGCTAGAATATGGTTATTAGTTACCTTAGTAAGTAGCTATATAATTTGTACTTTAGGTACAAATAAAGACATTAGATTTATTCTGCCATGCTTTCCTATAATTAGTTTAATCTTGGCGGATTTATTTAACTTAATTGAAAATATATATTTTGATAGGCTGAGATTAGCAACTCTGGTATTAAGTAGTATATTGTTAGTCAATAATTTGTTTCCCTTACCCCTAATTCAAGCATGGGGTGGTAAACATTTACCTAATAATGATGGCAACAAATACCCCTTGGGTAAGCTGATAAATAAAATCAATGAAACAAATTTATATTTAAGGTCAACTTTAGGGGTAATTCCCGTTTCTACACCTCAAATAAATGAGTTTACTTTAGATTATTTTGGCGCATTAGCAGATTTCCGCGTATATGGCAGAAAATTCACATATAATTTATCTCAGGCGGAGGAAGATTTACAATATTTTTCTTGGTATGTCACTAGAGATAATGAACCAAACCAACCAGGAGACAGTGGAGAGATTAAACGGAAATTAAACTCTTTAGTTAAATCTTCTACGGATTTGAAATTACAGGGCGATTGGATATTGCCTAATGGAGATAAACTTCGATTATATAACCGAAAGAATCCTTATGTAGTTGTTCAAAAAATCAGCAATAGTGAATCTGTAATTAGTCTAGAAAAGGTTGCGATTTCTCAAAAATTAATTTTAGATAAGAATAATCCTGTAACATATAAAATAACAGGTTCATGGGATGATTTGCAAAATGGTATTTTACTATTAAAATGGCAAAATAGCCAATCATCTTGGGATCACGATCATGCTATTGGTCTGGGTAATTTATACTGTGGTATCAAATGTCGTCCTGAAGGAACTTTCCAGGTAAAAGAAGCCTTAGCCACATTTATTCCGAAAACGTTACCAGTAGGAAAATATAAATTATCAGCACTATATTTAGATAGAAGAACCAATAAAGTCACATCTTTAAATATTCCAGATATTACCGTAGATGTGACAGATGGAGGAACAGGAGAAAAATCCCCACCTCTAGATTTCGTTACTCAAACTTCACAATTAGCACAAGAGTTACAACAGGGAAAATTAAATAATATATTTGCACAGATAGATAATTTCAATCTATACGATCCTACTCAAGATTATTTAAAACAGATTGGATTTGCGGCTAATTATCATCTGCAAAGAGAGCCAAATAACTTAAATTTGCGTTACACTCTAGTATTATCACAACTTTTACAGCGCCAAGTGCCAGAATTAATCCAAAATTTAATAGAATTAACTAAATATGATGCTAAAAATCCTTACGTGTGGCTTTATTTAGCTGTTGTTTATTTGTATGATTTTCAACCTGCACAAGCCGAACAAAAATTAGCGATCGCAGAACAATTAAAACCAGATATCCCAGAATTAAAAACTTTAAAGAAAGTAACAAATATTATGAAATTTCTGCCATTAATCCATTTTTGAAAGATCAGCAAGGAACAAAATAATATAGCAGTCTTATTTGATTTGAGAAAAAATGCGCTTTATCTCGCTGAAATTAGCCGTTCCATCGCTGAGTGCATAGCAGTCAACCGCCGGACAATCTGATCGATCTCCAAATCTAATATGCTGTAATCAATGACTGCTTGACGAACAGGTGTATGTCCTTGATTGACAGCTAACTCTTCTATTCGGGCTGTACGCAGCGCTTGCAGGTGCGGTTGGATTTTTTGCAGCGTTTCTTCCAAGCCAGGTAAGGGCGGTGGGGTAATTTCCAGTTGTACTGAATCAGCTAACTGCTCTAACATTAGCGAAACTTGGCGGACAAAAGTTTCTAATTCCGGTAGCGGTACTGTTCCTCGAAAATGTTCGAGATGTACTGCCAAAACTGTCACGGAGTTAGTAAAACGTCCCATGTACACCAACAGCGTCATCACTGGTTCTACTAATTCTTTGGGCATTTGGGGTTCGCGCAGCAATCCTTGAAATGAGGCTTGAGCATTGCCAATTGCTAATCCCGTTTGTCGCCGTTGACTGATAATGGTGGAGTCATGCTCTTTTGTTCCCTGGTAAACAGCCATCACATCCCAAAAGTACTTGTGGCATTCTCGCAGTGCAGTGGCGAGTTGACTGGGTAAGCGATCGCGTTCCCGATTTGGCAATATAAAGTAATGGCTTGCAAAAGCTAGTCCCGCCCCAATTAATGTATTCAAAACGCGAAAGCCAGCAAATTGCCAACCAATGGGATTACCAATATCGATAATTAGTAAGACAAATATTGATAAGAAAATCACCGAATAGCCATAGTTGACAGTGATTAGGGAAATGCCAAAAAATACTGTCAGCACGATGATGATGTCTAATACAGTCTTACTGGTGATAGTTGCGACTAAAACAGCTGCTAATACGGCTCCCAAGATCGTCCCGCCAACTCGCTGAAAAAACCTCTGGAAAGTTGCGCCCAAGTTCGGTTTGAGGACTAGGATGCTTGTCAGTGTCACCCAATACCCCATTGGTAAATTAGTAATGCTGTATAGGATTACGCCTACAGTGAGAGTTACACTGATGCGGAGAGCATGACGAAAGATTGCTGAGTCTAAAGTGAGGTTGTCTTTGAGTAAACTTAAGAGCGATCGCTGTTCATCTTCAACTACAAGAAGTGTATCTATATCTCGGCGACTTATATTGTTATGTTCTACCAAAGATTTAGCTGTCTGAGCCGTATATTGCAACTGCTTGATTAGTTTTTCGATCATCAGCACTAGGTTACTGAGAGCAACGAGGGTTGTGTAGTCTGTCTCACTCCCAGCAATTGCTTTTCTTTGCAGACTTTCTTGTTCCTTTAGTGCCTCATAAATGCGGTTAAGATTTTCCAGATCGATGCTAGCAGGCTTGCGAGATATAACTTTCGCTATGGCTTGCAGAACGACTGATATTTGTTTGAGTGCATCGTCTACTAATTGCTGAACTGCCTGATATTGCTGTTGTTGGAAGTGAGTTTCTAGTAACTCTGTTAAGGCAATAACTGAGCCAAGCAAGCGATCGCCATCTTGAATTAGCACCAATAATTGCTCATTCATCCAACTCCGAGCCGATTGTCCAATCCGTGCAGCACCTAAAGTAGTCCGTGCTGTCTCTAATGCCTGTCTAATTTCGAGAATATTTTCAGGTGTTGTAACTTTACCGAGAAATGTCTGAATGTAGTTGGCGATCGCACTGAAGCAGCCAGCCAAAGCTATCCGTAGCGGGTCATAAGGTCTAAAAGGCCACATTACTAAAGAAAGTAACATTGCCCATCCACCTGCAATTAGACATAGCAGCGATCGCATGAGTGCGGCTTCCAGATTTCCGGGCTGTGCAATCGTGGAAATAAATGATACTCCTACAACCAGACCGACATTTGCACCAGCGTTACCATACATCGACGCAAAACCTGAAGCAAGTCCCCAGAGAAATGTCAGTACTACAGATAATGCTGAAATTTTAGCGACTAGAGTACCCACAAATACTGAAACAGCCATTCCCAAAGTAGCCGCCACCATTGCCTTAGCTTTGATCTGGTAAGGGCCACCAACATTTGCTAAGTTGACAAAGTAAGCCATTAAACCGACAAATAATCCGCTTTCCCTTTGGTTGATGAGTTGCCCAATTAGCATCGGAACTCCCAACGCTAATGCAGCTCGCAAGCCGTTGGATATTGCTGGTTTTCCTGGCTCAAGCTGGATCAGAGACCTGAGAAAATTACTTCGATTCAACTGCATTGTTTTTGTTAACAAAACAAAATTTTTATTTGGATTTTTTTAAAATTTTTATATATTTAGATTTATTCTAATTCATAGTGGGCAAGTAAGAGCTTTTCGAGAAAGTGAATATTAGGATTCACCTTTTGCTACTTGATCACTGGCAGAATGATTGCTAACTAAGCTTTACAGGTGTATTTCCCAAAGATTGCTAAGGTTGTGTAACCAATTTTAGCCAAAGTTATGCTTTAGATAATTTGATGTAACCCGAATAATTTGCCCCCATTGGAGTAGAAACTAAAAACGGCATTTTTTGAAATTAAGTATGAATTTGATCTGTCTCTAATTTAAAACCATTTTTTAGGGGCAATTCATGTAACTGCGAATGCGTCTACATGAATTGCCCCTAAAAAAATTATCCAATTGTAAAAAATAAATTAGTTGAACAATCAAGCAGTCAGAATATAAGGCGAGTCGATCGCCGCTACACGACCAGCATCTACCAAAGCTTGGTATACCATCGCCGCTACCTCAGCGCGTGTAGCATCACGGGTAGGATTGAGTTGTTTGAGGTTCGGGTGATTGACAATAATCTCCTTGTTTATAGCTTTTACTACCTCATCCTTGGCATATTCAGGAATCTTGGCTTGATCATCGAAAGTTTTAATAAATGCTGTACCATCAGCAGATAACCCCAACCCATTAACTAGAGAGACAATCACTTGCACGCGCTGAATATTCTTGTTCGGGCCGAAAGTATTGTCAGGAAAACCAGAGAGAAATAAACCTTGATATGCTTGCTGAATAACCTTAGATGCCCAGAAATCTGCGGGTACATCTTTGAATTTCACCACGGGGCGGTTTGGCGATGGGTTGAAAGCTTTTACCAATAATGCGGCGTATTGTGCCCGTGTCATCGTAGCATCGGGTTTAAATGTGCGATCGGGGAAACCATTAACTATCCCCAATTTGACTAATTCTCGAATAAACCCACCTGCCCAATGATTACTAATATCGGTTAATTCGATAGTAGGTGTTGGGGTTGGCGTTGGTGTTGGTGTTGGGGTTGGCGTTGGTGTTGGCGTTGGGGTTGGGGTTGGGGTTGGTGTCGGGGTTGGCGTTGGTGTTGGGGTTGGTGTCGGGGTTGGCGTTGGTGTCGGCGTGGGAACCGAACTATCTGCAAACTCTATACTTCCCGCGACTTTAGACGCATCTATTTTATTTCCTATAGAAACCAGCTTGTTGGAACTGGCATTTTGCAAATCAAATTTACCGTTATTGCGTAAAGTATTACCTCCTAAGTTATTAGTACTGCCGATATCCGGTAGGGCAGTTCCAATTACTGTGATACCATCATCAGTGTTATTTTCACTGACATTGTTACGTAATAGAGGACGGGCACTACCAGAGATTACAATTCCAGAACGGTTTTCGTAAATTTTGTTATCTCGAAGGATTGGTGATGCAGTATCACTAATAGCGATGCCAAAACCTGTTTTGAAGCAGGTATTACCTTGAATTTGACCTTTGGAATTTTTAGCGATCGCAATTCCATTGGCTGCATTTTCACTGAACAAATTACCTAGAATAATTGGGTTAGCCTCACCTGTAGCAAATACTCCCTCGCGTTTACAGTTGGTAAAGGTGCTATTAGCAACAGTAGGTGCAGTTGATTCAATCCAGACACCACTGCCACGGCTAGCCAGATTTGTTACAGTGACCCCCCTGAGTTCGGCTTTATCCAGCAACACAAATGTGACATTCTGAGCAGCGAAAGTACGGCTCAAGTAGGTACCACTGCCTTCAATCAAAATCCCCTTGCCAGTGTTTATTTCATTACCCACCACTGTCACACCAGATGGAACCGTTAACGGAAAGACTTCACCGCTAGCAGCATTGTAATTACCATCTGCCAATTGAATCTTGGTATCAACAGTAGCTACCTTGAGGGCTTGGGTAATGCTTTTGAAGGGTGCTTGTTGACTACCGGCGTTGGTATCACTTCCTGATGCTGGATTTACGTAAAAAGTTTGAGCCATATTTATACTTTAATAAAATACATAGCTATCCTAGCGCTAACCATGAAAGTGGGTAGCGTTTGATGCGTTAAGTAACTTAAAGTACTTCTCTCTGCAAAGTTAAAAAGTTATGCAAAAGCTTTTGGCTTTCACTAGCACTCGACTACCCCAAAATTGCTAATTTCAGCTAGTTGTCTTACCAAAGTATTAGAAGCAGCGATCGCACTTGCTTCTTGTTGACGTATGGCTGCAATTTGCATAATGATACTGGCAGTAGGGTAGAGAGTACATTTGTTATTGATTTATAATATGCAGGGCATTTGGTAAAAATAGCTACCCACGAAAAGTTTGCTAATGATACGTTTAATAGCAGAAAAAAATGACTAAGCTCATCTTAATTACAGGCATAAGCAAAGGTCTAGGTTATGCGATGACCGAGCGTTTTATTCAAGAGGGACATACTGTGATTGGTTGCGCTCGTTCATCAGATGCTATCCATAAAATCAGCCAGAAGTTTAGTGCGCCCAACGATTTCGCATCTGTAGACGTGGCAAATGAACACCTTGTAAAAAAATGGGCACTAGATGTATTGAACAAATATGAACCGCCAGATATAGTAATTAATAATGCGGCAATTACTAATTACCCAGCACCTTTGTGGGAAATACCATCCGAAGAATTTTCTGATCTAATAGATATCAATATCAAAGGAGTAGTGAATATAATTCGCCATTTCGTACCAGCAATGGTGAAAAAAAAGCGGGGTATTATTGTTAACTTTAGTTCTGGCTGGGGACGTTCTACTTCAGCCCAAGTTGCACCATATTGTGCTTCTAAGTGGGCAATAGAAGGATTAACTCGTTCTTTGGCACAAGAATTGCCAACTGGTATGGCAGCTATACCCCTCAATCCAGGGATTATTCATACTGATATGCTCTCTATTAGCTTTGGAGAAGAAGCTGCTAACTATACACCTGTGTCCGATTGGGTATTGAAAGCTGTGCCATTTATTCTCAAGTTGAAACCTAAAGATAACGGCATTCCCTTGACTGTACATTAACGCTCTCCTAAAAAAACGAGAAGCAGGGAGAAGATTTTCCCCTCTGCCTCTCTATCTCATTCCCTCTTAATAGGGCCACTTCCAGTCACGAATTTCCGGCACATCATCGCCGTACTTCTGAATGTAGTGCTTGTGTTCGATCAGCTTATCTTGCATCTGCTGTTTGACATAAGCGGCGCTAGATCCTAGTTTGGGCACGCGATCGATTACATCAATTACCAAATGGAAGCGATCTAGATCGTTGACAACAACCATATCAAAGGGAGTGGTAGTAGTTCCCTCTTCCTTATAGCCACGCACATGGATGTTTTTATGATTAGTGTGGCGGTAGGTTAGGCGATGAATCAGCCAGGGATAGCCATGAAAGGCAAAGATAACAGGTTTGTCGGTGGTGAAAAGTGTGTCAAAATCTTTTTCACTCAAACCGTGGGGATGTTCGGTTTTTGGCTGTAGTGTCATCAAATCGACTACGTTCACTACCCGCACTTTTAAATCTGCGAAATGCTGACGCAGGATATCTACAGCCGCTAAGGTTTCTAAGGTGGGAATATCCCCAGCACAAGCTAGCACTACATCTGGGTCGCCGCCTTCGTCGTTGCTTGCCCATTCCCAAATGCCGATACCTTTGGTGCAATGCTTAATGGCTGCATCTATGTTGAGATATTGCAATGCTGGCTGTTTTCCAGCAATGATGACGTTGACATAGTTGCGGCTTTTTAGACAATGGTCAGTTACCGACAGCAGAGTGTTGGCATCGGGAGGTAAATAGACGCGAACAATCTCAGCTTTTTTGTTAAGTACATGGTCGATAAAACCGGGATCTTGGTGAGAAAATCCGTTATGGTCTTGTCGCCAAACGTGAGAGGTGAGTAGGTAATTGAGAGAAGCGATCGGTCTACGCCAGGGAATATGTCTCGTCGTTTTCAACCATTTGGCGTGTTGGTTGAACATAGAATCAATGATGTGGATGAATGCCTCGTAACAAGTGAAGAACCCGTGACGACCTGTGAGGAGGTAGCCTTCTAACCATCCTTGGCAAGAAGTTTCGCTGAGAATTTCCATCACCCGACCGTCGGGGGAAAGGTGGTCATCTTCGGGGTAAATCTCGGCTTCCCAAACCCGATCTGTAACTTCCAGTACAGGGTCTAGACGATTCGATGCTAATTCGTCGGGGGCAAAGATGCGGAAATTACTACTTTCTTGGTTAAGTCGCATGATATCGCGCAGGAATTTGCCGGTCACTTTGGTAGCTTCTGCGATCGCTTTCCCTGGTTCAGGAACATCTACAGCATAGTCCTGAAAATTGGGCATTTTCAGGTCATGCAGCAAAATACCGCCGTTAGCGTGGGGATTGTCACCCATGCGTCGATGTTTTTTGGGGGCTAGTTCTGCTAGTTCGGGAATCAGCTTACCGTTAGCGTCGAAGAGTTCTTCTGGTTTGTAACTCTTCATCCAATCTTCTAGGAGTCTCAGGTGGTCTGGCTGTTTGGCGATGTTGCCAAAGGGAACTTGGTGCGATCGCCAAGAACCTTCAGTTTTTTTACCATCCACTTCCTTGGGCCCTGTCCAACCTTTGGGGGTTCGCATGACAATCATCGGCCACTGAGGACGTTTAGTGAAACCATGTACGCGGGCTTCCCTTTGGATACTTTGAATTTCTGCGATCGCTGTTTCTAGAATCGCCGCCATCTGCTGGTGAACATCTGCGGGATCTTCACCTTCTACAAAGTATGGTTTGTAGCCATATCCTACAAATAAACTTTCCAACTCATCATGGCTAATCCGTGCCAATGTCGTTGGATTAGCAATTTTATACCCATTCAGGTGCAAAATCGGCAATACAGCACCATCACGTACTGGGTTAAGAAACTTGTTGGAATGCCAACTAGTTGCTAAAGCACCTGTTTCAGCTTCACCGTCACCAACAACAGCAGCAACAATTAAGTCAGGGTTATCAAAGGCAGCACCATAAGCGTGGACGAGGGCATAACCTAATTCCCCGCCTTCGTGAATCGAACCAGGAGTTTCTGGTGCAACGTGACTGGGAATACCACCGGGGAAAGAAAACTGTTTAAAGAGTTTCTTCATTCCCTCAGCATCCTGAGAGATGTTGTGGTAATACTCGGTGTAAGTGCCTTCTAAATAAGTGTTGGCTACCAGTCCAGGGCCACCATGACCGGGGCCAGCAATATAGATTGTGTTGAGGTCATATTTTTTAATGAGTCGATTCAGGTGAACATAGATAAAGTTCAGCCCTGGCGTTGTTCCCCAATGCCCTAAGAGTCTGGGTTTGACGTGTTCCAGCTTTAGTGGTTCTCTTAGTAGCGGATTGTCGAGTAGATATATTTGCCCAACCGAAAGATAGTTAGCTGCACGCCAGTAGGCGTTTATCTTCTGTAATTCTTCATCTGTTAAAGGCTTTGTTTGTGGAGTCGTTGCTAATGTCATTTTCGACACTCCATTACAAAAGGATTTTGGCGAACTCATTCAGTAAGCAATTATACTTGTTTTCAAAATTATTGCCATCTCCCCACGATAAATTTTTCCAGTCTTTGCTACTAAATTTTTTGGTTTTGAGTACGGGATGGAGAGCGATATCTACGATGGATTACACCTATGCGATTGATTAATCCTATCAATCGGCATTTTCTTCGTCATCATTATCTAGTTGTAAAGTGTAATCTAATGCTACTTTTAGCATTAATAAATAATTAGGAGAAAGACTTCCTAATTTTCGGATTAATCGCTGTCTATCGATAACAACTATTTGATAAGAAAGCACCACTGACTCTTGCGTTAAACCGCCTTCACCTGAAGGTATGACAATTGTACCTGGTACAATAGCGCGTCGCAGATTAGTGGTTAAAGGAACTACTACAGATGTTGTTGTAAACTGAGCTAGTCGATCTCGCTGAACAATGATAACTGGTCGGATACCTGCTTGCTCTGAACCTCGACTCGGATTCAAGTCAGCTAAATAAACATCTCCTCGCATCAAACTGTGTCCTCTTGTTGAAGTTGAGAGAGATAATCAGTTAAAACGGATTCTGCAAAAGCTAAATCTTCATTAGCAAACTCAGTTTTCAATGCAGCAGCCTCGACATCAGAAATAGCATCCCAATGCTGAGTTAGTTTTTTTTTCTGGAGAGAGATAGCAAAATCTAATACTTCTTCTTGACTAGACTTGGGCAATTGGGACAATATTTCCAGTAGTTGCCTGTGAATAGTTGCTGTTGGTTTTTCTGTCATTGCCACATTTCCTAGATTAATAAATAAAGTATGTACTTTCATTTTCTCATGCTTCAAGTTTTGCTTTCTCTTGAACTATCCAGTACAGCAAAACTAGCTAGAGGCAGATTAAGGAATAACCTAATTATTAATTTCCAATAACCCAGGCGGTGGCGTAATTTCAATACGATTAGATTTCAAGTCTACGACTGGTGCGATCGCTTCCACAAATGGAATCAAAACCGTCTTTTGCTTTTTGTCATTTGTCATTTGTTCTTTGTCATTTGTCATTTGTCCTTTGTCAGTAGCAAAGGATTCATGGAACTTTACTTCTAACAAATCATTGCCGGCGGGGATGATGTCTATCACCGTACCAACGAGTTCGCCAGATGCTTGCATGAAGACTTCTAAGCCAATCAAATCGAGGACATGATATTCATCTTCGGCTAATTGGGGGCGATCGCTCACTGGCACCATTAACTTACAACCACGTAACGCCTCTGCCTGATCGCAAGTTTCCACACCAGCTAATTTGATTACATACAAGTTTTTGTTACTGATATAACGTCCTGTTAATAATTCGATTGGTTGTGGTTCTGTGCCATCTAAACGCAACAACCAACGTTTTCCCGGTACTTCAAATCTTTCGGGAAAGTCAGATACAGGATAAACCTTTAATTCTCCAGATAATCCTTGAGGGGAAACAATCTTACCAATTTCTAACCAATTATCAAGATTGGGAACTGGGGATTGGGTATTGGGAACTACGGGTTTGGGATTAGGGGCTGGAGATTGGACATTTTGAATTTTTGAATTTCCTCCTACTCTCTTGCCCCTCTGCCCCTCTGCACCTCTGCCCCTCTGCCCATTTGCACCTGTGCCTCCAATCTCTTTATTAGCTTCTTCGTGTTTCATTTCCATTTTTCCTACTAGTACAACACGGCGGAAATAAACCACCCATCTAAATCAATGAAATGCTTACGCTATATTCATTTTTAATTTTTAATTCCGCCTTGCGGTATTAGGCAGTTACAGCTGCACCTTTATAAGCTTCTTCAGCCACTTTTGCTAAACGTTGCATAGCAGTAGCTATCTCTTCATCTGTACCTGTGAGGCTGATGCGGAAACATTGGTGCTTGTGCGCCCACTCTTCCTCTAAACCAGGGAAGAAGGTACTTCCAGGGACAATAATCACACCTACTTGCTTTAATTGTTGGTAAAATTCCCAGTCGCTGATGGGTAAATCTTGTAACCACAACCAAGCAAAAATCGCTCCTTCACCACGATGGAGGAACCAGGGTAAATCCTTGGACATCGCTTGTTCTAAGCTGGTTTCTAAAACAGTAAATTTATTTTGGTAAAAAGGACGGATGACAGTGTGAGAAATTTCCACTAAAGCGCCAGAATTGATTGCATAAGCTGCGATCGCTTGGCCGTAACGTGAAGAATGAAGGCTCATATTTGCCTGAAAACACTCCAGTACTTCAATCCACTTTTCATCCCCAATCGCAATACCAATCCTTTCTCCTGGTAATCCCGCTTTCGATAAACTCATGCAATGCAGGATGTTATCACCAAAAACTGGTGTCATTTCGGTAAAGTTCAATGCTGGGAAGGGAGGCGCATAAGCCGAGTCAATTAACACGGGCAAATTATAAGGTGCAGCGAGGGCAGCAATTTTCTTCACCTCCTCATCAGTAAGGACATTACCAGTAGGATTACAGGGACGAGAGAAAAGAACACAACCAGTATTTTCTGTAATCGACAGTTTGCTGAAGTCGGGGCGATATTTAAATCGGTGAGCGGCTGCATCAATATCAAGAGTTGGTTTGTAAGCAGTTAAGGCTTTTGGAACCAAGCAGATACCGCCGTAACCTGTGTAGTCAGGACTGAGGGGCAAAACGATTTGTTTTAGCTCGCCGCTAGAGGTGTAGCCACCAAAGCTATTAACCGCGTAGAAGTAGAGGCTTTGACTACCAGGGGTGATTAGGATATTGCGATCGCTCAAGTTTAACCCGTAGCGTTTGTTAAAGTCGTTAGCGATCGCTTGAATTAATGGTGCATAGCCCTGACTTGAACCGTAACGACAAACTACTTCACCATATTCTGGACTAGCCAAAAGCTGTGCAGTACAATCCCGCCATAACTGCTCTACCTCTGGCAAAATCAACGGATTACCAGCACTCAAATTAATAAATTGCTGCCCTGCACCCCCTCTTAATGTCTCGATAATATCCTTCATGATTGCTCTTACGCCAGTCAGGTTGGACATTTGAGCGCCAATTTGAGTTAGGGCAGGGTTCATAAGCTGTGACAAAATAATGTATTAATCGAGAGGTGGACAAATTATTTGGGGGTTACTGCTGACATCTAGTTTACATCGTTGCCAAAACAGCTGTCGCCGCCTTAACCAATCTAGCGAGAGAATGATATTTTAACAAAGTCAGGACTTACACAAAAAATAGCCTAAACCTTTATTTTCCGATAGGGTAATTCATCTAGACGCAAAGCGGCTACACTACGAGTACTCCGTTGGAGAACTCGGCCTTACCACGTGTAGTTTTGCGTAAGTCCTAAATGTGAAAGAATTCCCGTTTTGAACCACGGCGGATAACGTCAAATAACTATATATAGGAGGGGCTGAGGTTGCAAGTTAAAGCAGCAGTGGCTTACAGCGCAGGTAAGCCGTTAACGATTGAAACCGTTCAACTATCGGGGCCACAAGCTGGCGAAGTATTAGTTGAGATAAAAGCCAGTGGGATTTGCCATACCGACGCTTTTACCCTATCTGGTGACGATCCCGAAGGTTTATTTCCGGCGATTTTGGGGCATGAAGGCGCTGGTGTGGTGGTGGAAGTAGGCGCTGGTGTCACCAGTCTCAAACCAGGGGATCATGTGATTCCCCTATATACTCCCGAATGCCGCCAGTGCGAATATTGTCTGAGCTTCAAAACTAATCTTTGTCAAGCCATTCGCTTAACTCAAGGACGCGGTGTCATGCCCGATGGTACTAGTCGCTTTAGTATCGACGGGCAAATGATTCATCATTACATGGGTACATCCACTTTTGCCAACTATACAGTGTTGCCAGAAATCGCCCTGGCAAAAATTCGAGAAGATGCCCCATTTGAAAAGGTTTGTTACATTGGCTGTGGTGTTACTACTGGTATTGGCGCAGTTATCAATACTGCCAAAGTGGAACCAGGAGCAAATGTAGTGGTTTTCGGCTTGGGTGGTATTGGTTTAAATGTCATCCAGGGAGCGCGGATGGTAGGGGCAAATATGATTGTCGGAGTGGATATTAATCCCAGCAAACGCGCTTTGGCAGAAAAGTTTGGGATGACGCACTTTGTCAATCCCCAGGAAGTAGAGGGTGATTTAGTTCCTTATCTGGTTGACTTAACAAAAGGCGGTGCTGATTACAGTTTTGAATGTATCGGTAATGTCAAAATTATGCGTCAAGCATTAGAATGCTGCCATAAAGGTTGGGGTGTCAGTGTGATTATTGGGGTTGCTGGTGCTGGACAGGAAATCAGTACTCGTCCTTTTCAATTAGTAACTGGGCGCGTTTGGAAAGGTTCAGCGTTCGGAGGTGCGAGAGGACGTACAGATGTGCCGAAAATTGTTGATTGGTATATGCAAGGCAAAATAAATATTGATGATTTAATTACCCATGTGATGCCCATTGAACAAATTAATGATGCTTTTGAATTGATGCACAAAGGTGAATCAATTCGGAGTGTGGTGACTTTTTAGCTGTTAGATTCAAAGCTCTTTCTCAAAATAAAATTAACAGTAGGGAAGTATAGGATTACTATTTGATTTTTGAACGAAATTAGGTATTGTAGAGTGTGTTAGAACGGAGTTCGTAACGCACTAGGATCACGGGTTTGATGCGTTACGCTGTCGCTAACACATCCTACGTATATTTTCAGAAATCAAACCGGATTCCTATATATCTTTCAGTTGTGTAAACTTAAGCTAAAACACGAGATTTTAGCTTAATTTGTCCTCAATTTTTAGAAACTTCTGGACTGCGAATAATGATATGTCCCTTATCACTTTCTTGAATAGCTAAAACTGACGGTAGCTCATCAGGCTTTGCATTTGGGGGCAATGCTCGAAACAAATAAATCCAGCCGCCACGTTCTAGGAGTAAACGCCAGACTCTCGGTTCTTTTGGATTGCTGATATCATTATCTTCCCTGCCTCGCAAGTCATCAAATAAACCGCGATCGCCAATAATACGGTAGCCTTTCAATGAAGGGTCGGTAAATATATCATCAAGTTTGCGTCCCACTGCAAACTTTTCTTCTGGTGTAATTAACGCTACAACTGGTAAAGTAGAGTTTTGACCAGCGTCTCGTCGTGCATCTGCAATGCCTTGCCAACGAGCTAACCAAAATATCACTATTAATACCCAGGATACTATTACTATCTCATTGACTAGCGATCGCAGAAATTCAACTGAGCGTAGTTGTCCAAAACCAAATTCAGCTAAAGATTTAAGCTGTTTAGCTGTCCATGAGCGTTTGTGTTGAGTTGCAGAGATGATGCGATTCAGTAGTAATTGGCTTGCAGAGACTACAGTATCACTGATGATTTTAATTAACCATAATGTAGCCTGAATTGCGATCGCAGCTACAAAAAAAGCGATCGCTGTTTTGCAGATTGTCCAGCCATCTCCGAGAAATATTTGCAGGGGAACTATCAAAAAAGACTGTGCAGGTAAGTCGAGGGTATTGAGTTCTAGTTGAAAAAAGTAGAAATATGACCAACGGTAAATCCACCCTGCAAAGAAAAGCGCCGCACCCAGCAAGCCAAGTACACTTGTAAATTTACCTAAAATATTGGTTTCCGGGTTGGGGGTTTGGGTCATAGGGGAGATGAAGGAAACAATCTCATAACTTCAAGTTCAGAGGATGTTTTAAAAGTCCTCTGGTCGGTAGCAAAACGTTTTAGATCCCCCTAAATCCCCCTTAAAAAGGGGGACTTTGATTCCGGTTCCCACCTTTTTAAGGGGGGTTAGGGGGGATCTAGAAGTGCCTAAAATTACATCTGACCACTTTTAAAACATCCTCTCATATCCCGGACTTCTTAAAGAAGTCCGGGATCTTGTCTTGTTGTGATTTTACGAAAATTATATATATTCCTTTGAAGTTTAATGAGAAAGTAAATATAGTCAAATGTACTGTTAAAGCCATGAAAGCTTTTTTCCAGGGATGGGTTGTGGCAATCTTAGTAATGGCAGCAGCGATCGCAGGAAACATCAAAACTGTAATTGGCCAAGATGTCAAGAGAGAAAATTTTTTGTTGGCACAGACACCAGTTAATGCAGATGAATTAGAACTTGGAGTGGCATTACCAGAGTTAGCAGAAGTAATGCTCAAAGGGGGTGAGTCAAGCAGTGGTCGAGTCATAGGAATTGATGCACAAGGACAAGCACTATCAATTCGGCGTAATGACAAAACTACCACGATTCCTCTGAGCCAAATTAAAAAAGTAGTCTTTAAGAATGGGGCGTTAGCTTACAGAAGCAATGGGCGGCAAATTATTCGGGGTGAGCGCGATCGCCCCACAGGTAAACTAGTAACTTGGAGTGGTATACCCCTAAATACTTTTACCGTCAAAAATTCTACTCAGGGTCAAGCTGTGGTGAAGCTCAAACCACCTGTAGTTTCCACTGCACAGTTGCGGGGTATTCAGTCAGTAGCGAGAAATCGGCAATATGTGGTAGATGAAATCCAGTTCAATTCGCAACAAAGAACGATCACCATTCTGGCAAAACCTTATTAATCGTGAATTATTTCAGCAAGCCGTTTTTCAGGATTTGCTTCAACGTTAGTAACAACAGCTTCAGCATTAGTAACAACGGCTTCAGCATTGATAACAAACGCTTCAGTTGTCTTAACAACAGCTTAAGCATTTCTTATAGCTACTGAAGCATTAATAACAAACGCTTCAGTTGTTCTAACAACAGCTTAAGTATTTCTTATAGCAGTTGGAGCGTTAGTAACAAACGCTTCAGTTGTTTTAACAACAGCTTAAGTATTTCTTATAACAGCTTCAATATTCCTAACTACGGCTTCGGCTGATGCTCAATGAAAACTGATTATATCTGTAATATTTTATGAAAAAAATTTTCACCAGTCTTTTTGCTGTGGGCATTTATCTAACGCCTGTAACAGTAATGTTGATGGCTCAACCCACTTGGGGACAAACTCAAAACTCGCGATCGCAAGAAGCAGAAAAACTGCTAGAACAAGGGATAAAACTGACACAGCAACAGGAACATCAAAAGGCAATACAAATATTTCAGCAAGCTTTAACCATTGCGCGAGAACTCAAAAATCAAAAACTTGAAGGAACTGTACTGCTTGGACTTGGCTTTAACTACGACGCTTTAGGAGAAAAGCAAAAAGCATTATCATTTTACAACCAAGCTCTTCCCCTATGGCATGCCGTGGGTGATCGCTCTGGTGAAGCAACTACCCTCAATAACATTGGTAAAGTCTACGACGATTTAGGAGAAAAGCAAAAAGCACTTGAATTTTACAACCAAGCTCTGCCCCTGAGACGTGCTGTGGGCGATCGCGCAGGTGAAGCCACTACACTCAATAACATTGGTGCAGTCCACGACAGTTTAGGAGAAAAGCAAAAAGCACTCGATTACCTCAACCAAGCTCTTCCCATATTGCGGGCTGTGGGCGATCATACTGGTGAAGCTACTACACTCAATAATATCGGTCAAGTCTACGACGCTTTAGGAGAAAAGCAAAAAGCACTCGAATTTTACAACCAAGCTCTTCCCATATTGCGGGCTGTGGGCAATCGCGCAGGTGAAGCTACTACACTTAATAATATCGGTCGAGTCTACGACGCTTTAGGAGAAAAGCAAAAAGCACTCGAATTTTACAACCAAACTCTTCCCCTTAGGCGTGCTGTGGGCGATCGCGCAGGTGAAGCTACTACACGCAATAATATCGGTGGAATCTACTCCGCTTTAGGAGAAAAGCAAAAAGCACTTGAATTTTACAACCAAGCTCTTCCACTATGGCGTGCTGTGGGCGATCGTGCAGGTGAAGCCACTACACTCAATAATATCGGTCAAGTTTACTCCGCTTTAGGAGAAAAGCAAAAAGCACTCAAATTTTACAACCAAGCTCTTCCCATATTTCGGGCTGTGGGCAATCGCACTGGTGAAGCTGTCACCTTGGGCAATATTGGTGTAATCTTCCAAAGTACAAATCAACCAACTGAAGCCATTACTAATTTAGAGCAATCTCTCCAAATAAGTTTAGAAATGCGCCGGGGTTTGCAACGAGAAAATCGTCAAAAGTTTTTACAGGAAAACGGAGGACGTGCAGATGCTTTAGTCGATGTTCTCATTAATCAAAAGAAATACGCTCAAGCCTTTGAATGGGTTAACCTATTCACCACAGCCGAGCTTGCTGATTATACTCGCCTCATTAATGCCAAAGTTGCCAACCCAGAAGCACAGCAGAGCCTTGACAACTGGAGTAAAAAAAATCAGCAATTGGAAGCACTGCGACAACAACTGCAAAGCGATCGCTCCGAAAGCCTACCCCAACAAATTCGGCAATTAGAAGCACAAGTTTATTCAGAAGCCGAAAAGATATCCCGCCGTTTTCCTGAAGTGGCAGAATTATTTGAAACTACACCCGTAGATATTAAAAATCTTACATCCTCCATCCCCGCAGGAACAGTTGTAGTTCAACCTTTTTTGCTGACTAATGTGGGAGATATGCCTAAGAATGTCGCATTTTTTATCTTCACCAAAGGTCATTTTAGTGTTATCAAAAAATCTATTGAACCAGATAAATTTAATAAACTTATTGCTGATTACTTACAACAGGTACAAGACGATAGTGATTCTGGCTATTTTGAAACCGGCGGCGAACTTTATGATATTCTCATTCGCCCTATAGAAGGCGAGATTAAAGCTTTATCACCTAAACAACTGAGTATTATTGCTACTGGTAAACTACGTCATTTACCTTTTGAGACTCTTTACGACAATAAAACTAAGCAATTTCTAATCGAGAAATATCCTGTCAATTATCTCACTCGCATTTCTAATAATTCCTTACAATCTCCAGGTATGCAAAATGCCGTAACGCTCAAACCACAAGCTGTTTTAGCATTTGGCAATCCAGTAACCAGTGACCCGCAAAATCTTCCAGGTGCAGAGTTAGAAGTCACAAAGATTAAAGAAATACTGCCAGACAGTGAAGTTTATATCAATAAAAAAGCTAGCTTGGAAAACTTTAAATCCCAAGCATTGCGCTTTTCCTTTTTGCATTTAGCAACTCACGGTTGTTTTCAAACTGAAGATTGCAAAAAAGTCAATTTAAAAAATAATACATTACTATTTGCTGATAAATCCTTAGACATTGCTGATGCTGCTCTTTTAGGTTTACAAGGCACACAATTGATTACTCTCAGCGCTTGTCAAACTGCTGTAGACACTAACTTTAATGGCGCAGGAATTACAGCAGTTGCTTATATATTTGAACGGGCTGGTGCTAAAGCTGTGATGGCTAGTTTGTGGGCGGTTGATGATGAAGCAACTCAGCTATTGATGGTTGAATTTTATCAGAATATCAAGCAGGGTATGACTAAAGGGGAGGCTTTGCAAAAGGCTAAGTTGAAGCTAATTGCAGACCATCGCCATCCTTTTTATTGGTCGGCATTTGTGCTGATTGGCGATGCACGGTAAAGTAATTCGTAATTCGTAATTAAGCCAGTAGGGTGTATTCCGTTTTCTTTAGCCGGCAAAACCTTAGAGGTTGTTTGAAAAGTCCTCTTCATGGTAGCAAAACATTCTAGATCCCCCTAAATCCCCCTTAAAAAGGGGGACTTTGATTCCGGTTCCCCCCTTTTTAAGGGGGGTTAGGGGGGATCAATAAGTGACTAAAATCACAGCCAACCACTTTTCAAACAACCTCTTAGCTTTTTGGCAAATACTTTTTCCACTTTATAGATTATCGATAAAGTGAAAAAAGTAAAACTACTGTCCCATAAAGGTTTTAGCAATAGCGATCAAAATGGATAAAGTCGAGTTTAGAGGTTGTTTGAAAAGTCCTCTTCTAAGCTATTTAGATAGACGAGTCATTTCAAACAATTGCTGGGCATTACTTCCTAAAAAAGCATCAAAGAGTATCTGTTTTCCAGGCTCGATTTCGACTAGATAGCGCTGGGCAATTTCATAATAAGCGTAAGTCCAAGGGATCTGAATTTCTGCACTACTGTTATCATCTAGCACTGTCACCATTTCTGTTACAGCTTGAGTTGCAGTTTGTCGCAAACCACAGGCAATATTTCCCTCTATCTCTGCTTTCATTGGTACACCCAAGTTAGCCAAAGCACTAGCGGTAGTATCAATGTCTGGATATTCTGGGGTATTCTGTCCGTTGACGTAGCCTGTAAAATGGTTGACACCATATCCGTGCAGCAACACCCAAGCCCCATACTGAGTAACCTGATTGACCTCTTCGACAACAGAACGCTTAGGAGGTAGCCAAGGACGGGTAAAGACTTGCTGAAGTTGTTTGGCAATAGTTTCAATCTCCGCGTCTTTTTTGAGAAGAGTAACGGGTGAGGTTAGTTGGTGTGGGATTGCAGATACTGTTTTAGAGATGAGTTGAGCAATATTAGTAGGCAATTCATCAACAATCAACTCGCTGATAAAAAGTTTGGGTAAGTTAAATTCCTCTTGCTGTGGATGGCGATAATGACGGGCATATAGATGAGTTTGAGCAAAATTATACTCTCCAGCCGCCACGTAACCCAAAGCTTCTGCAAATTGTGCGAGATAGTCAATTCCTAAGTTAATTTTACCCTGCGGACTATCTACTAATAAACGCAAAGACCGAAAGGCGATGTGGTCGTTGGCGACAGTCCCACCCGCAGCAGTTATCATTTGCTGGTAGGTACGGGCATGATTTACTCTGGCGCTGTATTCTTGCCAAAGTAATTTCCATAAATTTAAGGCTATTTTATTTGTCATTTGTCATTGGTCATTTGTCATTTGTCATTGGTCATTGGTCGTTTTTTAAGAAGTTAGAATATCGCTGATAATCTGAAGGGCTATTTGAATTTGGTCGCTGTCGATAACTAGAGGGGGACAGAAACGAATTGCCGCTTTACCGCAACCTAGCAATAATAAACCGCGTAAAAATGCTTCTTGAATAATGCGATCGCGCAATTTATGATCGAGATTACCCTGTTCATCCAATAAATCCACGGCTACCATCAAACCTTTACCTCGTGGCGGCGATACTCTGGGAAATCTTTGATGCAACTCGGTAAGACTAGCTTGTAAGAATTCTCCCATCTGGGTAGCGTTTGCCATCAAACCACTTTCCAGCAGTCGCAGTGTAGCAATACCAGCAGCACAAGCTACGGGATTACCGCCAAATGTGGTAGCGTGAGAACCTGGAGGCCAAGTCATTAACTCTGGTCTGGCAAGTATCGCACCTAATGGCAGACCACTAGCAATACCTTTAGCAGTGGTAATAATATCAGGCATCACACCCCAATGCTCGATCGCAAATAAGCGACCTGTCCGCCCCATTCCTGCTTGCACTTCATCCACCACCATCAGAATACCGTGGCGATCGCAAATATCCCGAATCCGTTTTAAGAAACCATCCTCTGGTACGATATACCCACCCTCTCCCTGAATCGGCTCAACTACGATCGCGGCTACTTCTTGCGATGGTAAAATTGTCCCAAATAGCTGTTGTTCCAAGTAATCTAAGCTGGCGTGAGTACCATAAGGGATATGTGTCACCCCAGGAACTAAAGGCCCAAAATTCGCTCGCTGCACTGCTTTAGAACCAGTGAGAGACATTGCCCCATAAGTGCGTCCGTGAAATGCACCTAAAAATGCCACAATTAGCGATCGCTTAGTGTAATATCTAGCTAATTTAATTGCTCCTTCGTTTGACTCTGCCCCGGAATTGGTGAAAAATACTTTTGCAGGGAATGCACTGTTACTCTGTGGTTGAGGAAAAGGGGCGCGAATCGCTAGTTGTTCCGCCAGTTCCACCATCGGTTCATAATAAAAATCTGTCCCTGACATGTGCAGCAGACGTTCCGACTGTTCTTGAATTGCTTTGACGACTTCCGGGTGGGCGTGTCCGGTGGCGGTAACGGCAATACCTGCGGTCATATCCAGAAATACATTGCCATCCACATCTTCAATCATGCACCCTTGTCCGCGAGATACAACTAACGGGTAATCACGGGTATAAGAAGGAGAAGTTACGGCGCGATCGCGTTGTACAATTGCTTGAGCAAGAGGCCCAGGTAAAGAAGTTATTAAACGGGGTATACGAGGTAAATTTAAGTTAATAGGTATACTTAACATTATTTTTGCAATTTTTTAAAGATTACTGATGATTAAACGCTAAAGCTCGATTGCAGACAGTAGCATTTGATGCCATTGCTGTATAAATTACGCATTTACCGAAAAAGCTTTACAGTAAAAAATTTTCGTATTTTGTAAGACTTTGCCCGTGTTTATAACACAACTTTTGCGATCGCGTCCTCACTCAACCACAAAATAGGTAATAGCGGCCAGCTACGCCTACGCAATAGTTAGATCAGCAGCCGCATTAGTAACTTTTGTGACTCCAAAAGTTAGTTTTCAAGTCGCATTAGTAGCTTTTGCGACTCCAATAGTCGGTTTTCAAGTCACATTAGTAGCTTTTGCGACTTCAAAAGTTAGTTTTCAAGTCACATTAGCTGCTTTTGCAACTCCAATAGTTGGTTTTCAAGTCGCATTAGTTGCTTTTACGACTTTAATAGTTAGTTCGGCAGTAGTTAGAAGACCTCAATTTTCTTCTCTGCGCTTATACGTGAGCTTATTCAGCAACGCCAACCACGAGAACTCACAAAAAGCGTGTCACAATCAACATTAGCTATTAATAAAGCCGGAGATAAAAACTCCGGTTTTTTATATAGTTATACCAATTTGAAAAAAAGAATACAACAAATAGACCATTTATAGAGACGCGATTCATCGCGTTTTTTATCCAAGGATGTGTTGCAAGTGTTTTGGGCTTATCTGAATTGTATTAAATTAAAAACAGCTAATTTACACCCACTCAACTAAAAAACTTCTCCACGCATCTAACAAATATTTCCACACCCATTCCCAACGCAGTTTCGTCAAAATCAAACCGGGGATGATGATGGGGATACGCCAAGTCTTTCTCTGGATTCGCAGAACCTAAAAAGAAATAGCAACCAGGAACCTCTTGCAAGAAAAATGACATATCTTCAGCAGCCATAGTTTGGCATTCTGGCACAATACCCAACGGTGTTTCTACCACTTCTTCTGCTACAGTCCGTACCAATTCTGCCATTTTAATATCATTAATTACTGGTGGATAAAGTGACCAGTATTCTAAGTCATAACTCGCACCATGACTTTGACAAATTCCAGCAATAATCTGCTCGACACGCTTATTAAAAAAGCCTTTCAAACTAGGATTAAAATACCTGACAGTAGCACTCATTCTTGCTGTATCAGCAATCACATTCCGCTTGGTTCCAGCATGAAGTTCGCCCACCGTTACCACAGCCGAATCAATGGGATTCACATTCCGGGCGACAATAGTTTGCAAGGCATTCACGATTTGGGCAGCAACTACAACTGAATCCACCGTTTGATGAGGTAGTGCGCCGTGTCCACCTTTGCCCAAAATTGTGCAGTTAAAGCACTCCACAGCCGCCATCAACGCCCCAGCCCGGACACCCACTGTTCCCAAGGGTAAATTATTCCACAAGTGCAAACCAATAATCGCGTCAACATCAGGATTTTTCAAGACTCCAGCTTCAATCATTGGCTTTGCGCCCCCTGGTGATTCTTCTGCTGGCTGAAAGATAATTTTTACAGTACCGGAGAAGTCTTGGCGATGCTGTTGGAGATAGTAAGCTGTACCTAATGCGATCGCAGTATGTCCATCATGTCCACAAGCGTGCATCACTCCATCATGCTGAGATTTGTAGGGCACTTCGTTAAGTTCTTGGATTGGCAAAGCATCCATATCTGCCCGAATCGCTAAAACTTTCTCTGCACCTAGTTTGTTACCCTTGATGGTGGCAACAATGCCAGTGTGAGCAATACCAGTTTGATGCTCAATTCCCCACTCTTGCAACTTTTGTGATACAAACTCAGCCGTCAGCTTTTCTTGAAAACCCAACTCTGGTTGTTGATGCAATCGCCGCCGCCACTCTACTAATTGCGGTTGCAATGAGCGAATTGCCAGCCGGATGCGAGATACATCAATAGAAGAGGGATTGGGAAATGTAGAAACCATTATGAAGACAAGCTAGTTTAAGTACAGCTAACTTAGTCTATCGTAGGAAATGGCGAAGAATCATCATCAGAATCTTCTTAACCAGTAAGCCAAAAAGTTTTTTTCCAAAGAGCTATGCCTACGCTTACCAGTTAAAATCAATTCTGTAACCAACCAGCCATCACAGCAACAATCAAAAATAAACCCATCGCCAAACGGTAGAAAACAAAAATCAAAGTGCTGTGTTTTTCCAGGTAGCGCAGGAGTCCCCAAATTGCAGCAAAAGCGGAAATGCTAGCCGAGATTAAGCCTACCAACAAAGTTAACCAACCAGCTGTACTCAACCCTGCTTTCGTAAGAGTATGGAGTTCTACAGCACCTGCCAAAATCACGGCTGGTAAGCCCAACAAAAAAGAAAATCGGGCTGATGTCTCCCGTTCCATACCCAAAAATAAACCAGCAGTGAGGGTGGAACCAGAGCGAGAAACGCCAGGGATTAGGGCAAAAGCTTGAGCAACTCCTACCCAAATGCCATCCCAGAGGTTGAGGTTGTCAAAAGTGCGATCGCGTCCTCCGCGTTTTTCGGCGATCGCTAGCAATCCTGACATAATAATTGAAGCCGCACCAATAACTACTAACCCTCGCATTGGTGAGTTGCAAGCGTTCAAAATGGGTTTGAGTAGTACACCAGCCACGGCAATGGGCAAAGTTCCGATCAATAAGCCCAACATCAGTTGCAAAGAACTAGATTGATAATCTTGTCCGCTAATTGCTCTAACTGTCTCTCCTGTTAATTTTTTTAAGTCTTGCCAAAAATAGACTAAAACAGCAGTCAAGCTAGCTAACTGCATTGCTGCTGAAAAAGCAGATCCCGGATCTTTCAGTCTTAGTAGAGTTGGCACTATCCGCAAATGAGCAGTACTGCTAATTGGTAGTAGTTCTGTAATTCCCTGAACGATGCCTAAAATAATCACGTCAATCCAGCTAAGGTTAGCAAAGTCTAGATTCACTTCACTACCATTGCCACAGACTGCACTTGCCACCACAAAAGAAAGCATCATGATATCAGGCGTAAATAATTTACTTTTAATCAAACACCGACAAAGTAACTTATGTTAGTGACGCTTTTGTGACTAAGACATGGCACTTGGATGACATCTAAAAAATACAAAATATCGTCTGTTCGCGCAGCGTACCGTTAGGCAACAAAGATTATTTGGTGATTCTAAAAACATCTTTAACTATAGGAATCCGGTTTGATTTCTGAAAATATACGTAGGATGTGTTAGCGACAGCGTAACGCATCAAACCCATGATCATAGTGCGTTACGAACTCCGTTCTAACACACTCTACATACCTAATTTTGTTCAAAAATCAAATAGTAATCCTATAGTTATATTTCGCACAGACGAAATCTGCTAATGAAGTGTTATTTTAGTCCCAACAAATAAAAAAGGCAGGTAAATCCTGCCTTGTGTGTCACTAAAGGTTAATTTCGTCTTTTCTTACCATTGCACGTCTTATTGACAAAGCCATTACCGAGTTATGTCAAAACTGTGACTGCATCAGTTGTAAAAAGTGATTAGACTTCGCTAGTTTTTCTTCAATGCCCAATTCCCAATTCAAAGTGTCAGTGTTTCCCAATCTAAATCTGATGCTACTTGAGCAAGTTTATCTAAATCAGTCAGATTATCTAAATAGGGTAAGCAGCCTAAAACTGGCGTGTTGGTAAGTGATTGAATCAATTGCTGTGGTGTCCAGTCGGCTATTTCTGCATCTGTTCGAGGTTGTATACAGTTCAGAATAATACCTTTAAGATTAACGCGCGATTGCCTAGCTAATGCGACGTTCGCCACTGCTTGAGCGATCGCACCCAATCGAACTGGTACCACCAATACCGTTGGTAAACGCCATTCTCCCGCTAAATCAGCTACCGTTAACTCGTCAGTTACCGGCGAACCTAACCCTCCCAAGGCTTCTACAAGTACAAAATCACGTTGCGATCGCAACTTAGATAAAGCTTGCCAAACCACTCCTAAATCAACTTGGCGATTGTCTCGGGCGGCGGCGATGGGAGGGGCTAAAGGTGCTTCAAAGTATAACGGTGTAATTTCCTCTGAAGATTGTTCTAGCGCAAATAGTTTTTGATACCACTCGCGATCGCCAATCCCCGATTGAATCGGTTTCATGATTCCCCAGCTACGCTGCGGGTAATATTTTTGCCAATAGGCTGCTAAGGCTGTTGTTAAAACAGTTTTGCCAGCTTCGGTATCAGTTCCAGTAATCAGTAGTGTGTTTAACATTAATTTCTTTGGCCAGAAAATGGTTGTGTTTCATTAACTGGCGGCAAGGTTGGCGTTTCACCAGTGGTCGGAGTTGGAATCGGTATCTCTGTGGGAATTGGGAAGGGTGTTTCTGGGGGAATTGGGAGGGGTGTTTCTGTAGGAATGGGAATCGGTGTCTGTGTGGGAATTGGGAGGGGTGTTTCTGTAGGAATTGGGAGCGGTGTCTCTGTGGGAATGGGAATCGGTGTCTCGGTGGGAATTGGTTTGACTGGTTTTTCTAATGAAACATTGAGGTTGTAATTGCTTTCGGCAACTCCCGAAGCCAGTGTTAACTCAATAGTATATCTACCAGTAACTAGCAATATGCCTTCATAAGCTGTTATTGGCTGAGTATTCTGAGCAAGTGGTTGTTCATTGGGACTTAAAACTGTAAGCAATACGCTGCTTGTTGGGTCAATCAACGCAGTTAACTTGTCACCTTTCTGTCCAAAAAAAGTATACCGGATGATTTGATTTGTTTTGAGAGTATCTGTAACTGTGGCTGTGTTAGTTGCTCCCAGATTGAGCCGCCTAGAAATAGGTTGCTGGGTGGTGGGTGTGGGTGTGGCTGTGAACGTAGTACCACCAGAAATAACTGGTGAAGGGAAATTTTGTGGAAGCGTTTCAGTTGGTGATGGTTTCGGCTGACTGCGGATTGAACTTACCAGTGCCCAAGAACCAAATCCGGCAACAAAAACTACACCAGTGGCAATTGCCGCGATCGCTAACGGATTATCCAAGATTGAACTAGTGGAACTTGGTGGAATCACAGGATCGGGTTGTTTCTTCGGCGAAGCTGGTGGTGGTGCTGAGTCAGGACGGCGGCTAACAGCCATTGTCTGCAAATTAGAAGCATTCAGGGGAGGAAGGCTGACTTGTTCTAAAGGTTGTAGTGCTTGAGATACACTTGCAGCACTCTGATAGCGATCGCTCGGTATATGATTCAACATTCGATTCAACACTATAGCAAATCGCGGACTCACCTTTACCCATCGCTGCCAATTCCAAGTTAATTGGTTTTCATCAAATAGATCCCTTGGTTCCTTACCAGTCAGCAAAACAATCGCGCTTACCGCTAAGGCATACAAGTCACTGCTAGGGTAAGCTCCCCCTGTTTGCATTTGTTCACTCGGAGAGTAGCCTAATTTTCCCACAGTGGTTTCGGGCATAGCGCTCTCTGGCGATCGCAAACGTGTTGCTAGTTCCTTTACCACCCCAAAGTCAATTAACACGGGTTTAGCGTCACTATCTCGCAAAATAATGTTTTCTGGCGAGATATCTCGGTGAATGATCCCTCGACTGTGAATATGCTCTAAAACAGGCAGCAACAACTGTATCAGCTGCAATACTTCAGCCTCTGTGAAGGTTTTACCAACAGCTTGACGTTCTGCCAGCATAGCTCGGTAAGTTTGACCTGCAACATAGTCCTCCACCAAAAATAAGCGTTGGTCTTGCTCAAATCTTTCCCGAAATTTGGGGACTTGTGGATGTTCGATTTGATATAAAATGGCAGCCTCTCGGTGAAAAAGCTCCTTTGCCTTTTCCCAAGCCGCAGCCTCCGTTGCTGTTGAAATCAATTCCTTGATCGCGCACAGTTCGTTAAATCGCCTCTGATCTTCTGCCAGATAGGTTCTACCAAATCCTCCTTGTCCGAGAATTTGAATTATGCGGTAACGGTTTTGCAAGACAGTGCCAACTGTAATGGGTGGTTGCATGAGCGATTGATTAAGTGTAGGAGCAACTGAGGAGGAAGTCACCCACCAAGATTAAGTCCGAGAGGCGACACAGTTATATGCAGCGATATTCTACCTTACCTAATGGGTATATCCCCAGTTAGGAGTATACGCAAAGTCACGTTTCAAGTGTCTTATGCAACTTTAAGAACTGTCCACGATAGGAGTGTGGGAGGTGTGGGGAGTGTGGGGAGTGTGGGGAGAAAGAGGAGGAATTGAATAACTGCACATCAATGAACGCTGCATTGCCTCCCACACCTCCCACACCTCCCACACTCCCCACCCGAACCACACAATACGTGAGAAATTCGGGTTAGATCCCCAGAAGATGGCCGGGGGAAGAAGAACAAAAATTAGCGCAGCTTGGCGCTGTCAGCCTTGCACGAAAACCACACCTATGAGAGTTTGTTTAAATACAACTATTCTGAAATTTTATTGGGTGAATTAAAATTTAAAATTAAATCTGCCAGTTTACTTATTTATTGCTAGTATCGTAGAATATAATAGGATACAACTTAAACACTTAGTTCCAAATGCTCCTTGTCTAAGAACAAACTTCAATACCACTTAAAGTTATAAATACTTTACTGTCAGTAATAAATGATGTATTTAGAAGAAGCAATCTAGTACACCAATCTTTGATAGCTTGAGGTTGTTTGTCTAAACTCAAAAATTTGAATTATACATCTTACTGGACGGACTTGATATCAGTTAAGCTATCAATGGTTTGCTTCCAAAGAAAATTAGACAGTTAGCGAATGATAATTTTATGGAGAAATGCTTAAATTTTGTATGGAAGCTTTAATAAAACTCACAGATGTTTTTTTTAGGCTATTTCTCAGTTAAATCTATTAAATCTCTAATGATAATATTGCTATGAATTCAAATAGAGGATCTGCTGTTCTTAGTTCTGCAACTTTCAAAGTGCAAGCATCTTCAACAGGAATGAATGATAATCATCGCTTGCGGCTGTTTTCGGGTTCTGCCAATTTACCTCTGTCTCAAGAAGTCGCTCGTTATCTAGGGATGGACTTGGGGCCAATGATTCGCAAAAGATTTGCGGATGGAGAACTTTACGTTCAAATCCAAGAATCAATTCGGGGTTGTGATGTCTATTTAATTCAGCCATGCTGTCAACCCGTAAACGATCATTTGATGGAATTATTGATTATGATTGATGCCTGTCGTCGAGCTTCGGCGCGACAGGTGACGGCTGTAATTCCCTACTATGGCTATGCTCGTGCTGATCGCAAAACGGCAGGACGAGAGTCTATCACTGCCAAGCTGGTTGCTAACTTGATCACCGAAGCAGGTGCCAACCGCGTTTTAGCAATGGATTTACACTCGGCGCAAATTCAAGGCTATTTCGATATTCCCTTTGACCATGTTTACGGTTCTCCAGTATTGCTGGATTATCTAGCAAGCAAGCAATTGCCCGATCTTGTGGTTGTTTCCCCCGATGTTGGGGGTGTAGCACGAGCCAGAGCATTTGCCAAAAAACTGAATGATGCT
This sequence comes from Nostoc sp., assembly GCF_036917775.1. Taxonomy (GTDB): domain Bacteria; phylum Cyanobacteriota; class Cyanobacteriia; order Cyanobacteriales; family Nostocaceae; genus Nostoc. Next base: position 51,471 of record NZ_JBALEQ010000008.1, on the reverse strand, counting down.
CCCCTGGCAATTATTGATAAACGTCGTCAGGCACATAATGTTGCAGAAGTGTTAAATGTCATCGGCGATGTTAAAGGCAAAACGGCAGTGTTGGTGGATGACATGATCGACACTGGCGGCACGATCGCAGAAGGAGCGCGATTACTGCGTGAAGAAGGAGCGCGTCAGGTATACGCCTGTGCAACTCATGCAGTATTTTCCCCACCAGCAATGGAGCGATTATCCAGTGGTTTGTTTGAGGAAGTTATTGTCACCAATACGATCCCCATACCAGAAAACAATCGTTTTTCTCAACTAGTGGTGTTGTCAGTAGCTAATCTCTTAGGAGAAACTATCTGGCGAATTCATGAAGATACTTCAGTCAGCAGTATGTTCCGCTAACTGTCATTCGTTTTACAGGGATAAATTACCCACGCTGACCCCTTGATTGGGTGCAGTGTGGGCTTTTGGTTTTAGTTATTACGCCACCTCTAATGTCCCTTGTCGGCGAAACCCTAATCGCTGCACAAGACCTTTTTGATGTGCAATAGTAAAATGGATGCAGCACTGCCAAATTAAAATACTTTGATTCAGTTTGGACAATTTGGGTAAAGAGGACAAAGGGATGGTTGCAACTCCTAAAAAAGTAATTTCAGTTTTACCTCTGGAAAATGGCGATCGCTTATCTCGCTGCGAATTTGAGCGTCGCTATCAGGCAATGCCGCATTTAAGAAAAGCTGAACTGGTTGAAGGAGTTGTGTATATCATGGCATCCCCGCTCAGAATTAAAAGTCATGGGGAACCACATGGAAACCTGATCGGGTGGTTGTGGAACTATAAAACGGCAACGCCTGGCCTTGTTCTGGGAATTGAACCCACAGTGCGTTTAGATCCAGATAATGAACCACAGCCTGATGCAGTACTATTCATTCCGGGCAGACACGCTTTGATAAGTGAGGATGATTATATCCAAGGCGCACCTGAACTGGTGATAGAAGTGGCAGCAAGCAGTGCAGCTATCGACTTACATGATAAAAAACGCACCTATCGGCGGAATGGAGTACAGGAGTATATTGTCTGGCGAACATTAGACAATCAGTTGGATTGGTTTAAACTGCAAGCGGACGAGTATGTTTCGCTACCAATCGATGAGCAGGGAATTATTCGTAGTCAGGTGTTTCCAGGATTGTGGTTGTCGATACCTGCTTTGCTGTCAGGAGAAATGACAACGGTGTTATCTGTGTTACAAGCAGGTTTAGCTGCCACTGAACATCAGGAATTTATGCAAAAGTTAAAATAATTCGTAATTCGTAATTCGTAATTCGTAATTAAGTTTTATAACGGGGATTGGCTCTGCATGGGAACAAGAGGCTCTTTACTTCCTTAACGATATAGCCAAACGCGGAGTAGTGAAAGTAGTTGCTCAGTATCTACAGGTTTGGTAATGTAGTCAGAGGCTCCAGCTTCGATGCACTTTTCGCGATCGCCTGGCATAGCTTTAGCAGTTAAGGCAATTATTGGTAATGAGCGAAACTGTTGTTGCTGGCGGATGGCGCGGGTGGTTTCGTAACCATCCATTTCTGGCATCATGATATCCATCAATACTATATTGATGTCAGGATTAGTTTGCAGTCTCTCTATGCCATCTCTGCCATTTTCGGCAAACAGCACTTGCATTTGATAGCTTTCTAAGAAGCTGGTGAGAGCAAAAATATTCCGCAGGTCATCATCTACAATCAAAATTTTCCGATTAGCTAGCACTGGGTCATTTTGATGTAGTTGCTCTAGCATTTGACGCTTTGGTTGCGGCAAATTTGCTTGTACCCGATGCAAAAACAGGGCCGTTTCGTCTAATAACCGCTCTGGCGATCGCACATTTTTAATGATAATTGTCTCTGCTAATCCCCGCAGTTGGGTTTCTTCTTGGCGGCTGAGTTCTTTGCCGGTATAAACGATAATTGGCAGTTTCAACAGCCTGGGTTCTTGCTTGATTTGCTCAATTAGTGCAAACCCGCTCATATCGGGCAGACCAAGATCCAGTACCATACAGTCAAAGTGCTGCGATCGCAAAATCAACAGCGCTTCTGCTCCCGTACCCACTGCTGTACTCTGGACATCACCATTACCAATCAATTCGATAATACTTTGGGCTTGTACGGGATCGTCTTCTACGATCAGGAGATTTCTTACCTGACGCTCAATAAAACCTTTAATATCAGTCAATACCTGAGTTAACGCTTCTGGAGAAACAGGTTTTTGTAGGTAAGTAATTGCTCCTAGCTGTAATCCCCGTTGCTGTCTTTCATCTACGGAAAGTATATGTACTGGTATATGCCTGGTATCTGGTTTATGCTTCAGACGATCCAGCACCGTCCAACCATCCATTTCTGGCATATAAATATCTAGCATAATCGCATCGGGCTTAAACTGTTGCGCGAGTGCTAAACCTTGTTTGCTCTGTAAGGCAACTATAACCTTAAAGCCCTGCTCACGAGCCATATCTAGTAAGATGCGGGCAAATTTATCATCATCCTCGATAATTAGCAAAATGCGATCGCCCGGTTGAATTATTTCCCGGTCATCTGGAATTTCGTGGGGGAAGGTGGTAACTACTTTCGCAGTTGGAGAGGTATCCACATTTGTAGGTCTGTTTTCTACCAAAGGCACTTCTTTTCTAGTCGATGCTGGGCGGATTGTGATTGGTTGAGGGGGTGTAAAAGTATTTTGACTATTCTTTTCCTGTCGTCTGGGTAGGTAGAGAGTAAAGGTGCTTCCCTGCCCTGATTTGCTGACTAGTTCAATTCTCCCTCCCAACAGTTGAGCCAATTCGCGGCTGATGGACAAACCCAAGCCAGTGCCGCCATACTTGCGGCTGGTTGTGCCATCTGCCTGCTGAAATGCCTCGAAAATAATTTTCTGCTTCTCGGCTGGAATGCCTATACCCGTATCGCTAACTGCAAAAGCAATCATCGGATTATCAATTTCGGCTGCATCAGAAGATATACTAATTTCTAACTTCACGCCTCCCTGTTCAGTAAACTTAAAGGCGTTAGCTAGGAGATTTTTTAGCACTTGTTGCAGACGTTTGGAATCGTTATAAATTGTCGGCGGTAACTTACTATCCAGTTCAATAGTAAAACTGAGTTCTTTATTGTGCGCTACTTGCCGGAAAGTCTGCTCTAGAGATGTCTCCAAATCTACAAAAGCAATTTGCTCAATATCGAGCGACATAGTACCCGACTCAATTTTGGCTAAATCTAGAATGTCATTGATCAATTCCAGCAAATCAGTGCCAGCCGAGTAAATAGTCCGGCTGTACTCTACCTGTTTATCGGTCAAGTTGTTAAGAGAATTATCTGCTAACAGTCTGGCTAAAATTAACAAGCTATTTAAGGGTGTCCGTAATTCGTGGGACATATTTGCCAGAAATTCCGACTTATATTTGGAAGACAACGCTAGTTGTTCAGCTTTTTCTTCCAAAGACTTCCTCGCCCGCTCAACTTCCTCGTTCTTGCGAGCAACTTCCCGATTTTGAACTTCTAAGAGTTCTGCCTTTTCTTCTAACTCCTCATTTAATTGCTGTAATTCTTCGTTAGACTGCTTGACAAGAAATTGTGATTCCTCCAACTCGTGCGCCTGTTCTTCTAAACGTTGATTGCTCTGTTGTAGTTCTTCTTGCTGGGTTTGCAGTTCTTCTGTCAAAGCAACAGACTCTTCAAGTAGTTGCTGGGTTTGCAATTGTGAAGCGATGTTATTTAAAAATACGCCCAGATTTTCGCTCAATTGCTCTAAAAATGTCAGATGCAGATGGCTGAAAGACCTAAAAGAGGCAAGTTCAATTACGGCACTCACCTGCGTCTCAAACACTATAGGCAAAACAATAATATTTAGCGGTGATGATTCTCCCAAGCCGGAACTGATGCGGATATAGTCACTAGGAACTTCTGTGAGGAGGATTCTTTGTTTTTCTAGGGCGCATTGTCCCACCAATCCTTCGCCCAAGCGAAACTGATTTGCTAAGTTTTTTCGTTCTTTGTAAGCATAACTACTCAACAACTTCAGTACTGGTTGGTCGTCTATAGAGGCCATTGCATAAAAAACGCCCTGTGATGCCCCAATCAGTGGCGCTAAATTCGACAATATCAAGCTAGACGCAGTTTCCAGATTTCGCTGCCCTTGAAGCATCTGAGTAAATTCAGCTAAGTTAGACTTTAACCAGTTTTGCTCTTCATTTTTTTGAGTTGTATTTCGTAGATTAACGATCATCTGATTGAAGGTGCGTGTCAACACGCCAATTTCATCGTAGCGATCGCTATCTGGTAAACTCACCAATAAATCCCCATCCGCCATTTTTTCTGCTAAATCAGAAACTTGCTTTAGAGGTGCTGAGATATGTCTGGTTAAGGCAAATCCGATTAAACCTAAGATTAAAGAAAATAAAGGAATACTATAAATAATACTAGCGATCGTTTGCCGGGCTGCTGCTCTTGCTCTCTCAGAGCGCTGTTTCAGCAGTGCATTCTCCTCAGTTTTCATCGCCTGGATAACTTTCTGAATCTGATCCATCAGCTGCTTACCCTGATCTGTCAAGATAGCTTTCTGGGAAGCTTCTAAACCCTGGCTTTCCCGTAGCTCAATGACATCTTTCATTACAGCCATTCTCTGAGTTAGCAGTGGCTGCAAAGTATCAAGTCGATTTTGTTGGTTAGGGTTATCTGCTGTTAACCTTTGAAGTTCCTTGACTTTTTGATTTAGTAATTCAATTGCAGCGTTATAAGGTTCTAAATAGCGCTCTTCGCCTGTAATAATGTAACCGCGTTGCCCAGTTTCAGCATTTGTCAGTTGCAAATTGAGGTCTTCAAGCTGACTTAGCACCTGGTAGGTATGGGTTTCTTTGCGCGAAGTTTCAATTAGATCGTTGGTGCTTTGGTAGGAGATTAGACCGATGGTAGCCAGAGTTGCCAAACTCAGGGCAAAACTTACTCCAATCTTGGCTCCAATCTTCAAACGGTTAAACATTCTTTCAGGCAAGGATTTAAACTATGTGTGTGTTTAAGACTATTTCGATTATCTTCTAACTATCCAAACTAAATGTATGATGTCTTGTTGATCTCGGATATGCCTAGTTTTTTACAGATATTATTTTACTCTAAGCCTAACCTTTTGTTGTCGCTTAGGTTTAATTTGACATCACTTTTTTATCAAAAAAACCTTGGAAAAATTAAATAATTCCACAACATTTTAGTATTCTCTACCGAAATTAAAACATTTGAGGAATAGATAAAAATATTGAATAATGCAACTAAGCAGATATTATAAATAAAATGAAGTTCATTTTCTGTAAACGTTAAATATAGTAGTTTTTGGAGATGGATAAAATACCATTACCATTGTACACCACGATAAAGAACAACCTTACACCAATTTTTTATGAGGCTGCATAGAATTCGATCCCCCCTAGTCCACGCCAGTCGCTCATGGGGGAAACCCCCAAGACCGCGCTGGCTCTCCTTAATAAGGGGGTAACCGGAAAAACATCTATTAAAGTACCCTTTATTAAGGGGGATTTAGGGGGATCAAGATATGTGCAACTTGACATTAAATTGGTATTAACCTTAGTTATTGTAAGCAATATTATGTTAGTAAATTAGGGTTTTAAAAGGCAATATATACTTACATAAAATATTTTATCTATATAAAAAATATACTTTTCCTATAAATCTCTCGTTATTGAGTTTAACTAGAAGTTAGTAATACTCTAGCGATCACTTCTAGCCAGATCAAGTTCAGATTGGCTATGTATACTAAAATCTTGGATATTGTTACTCTCTAAAATCGCTTTTGCACCTGCTATGTAGATATCAGTGCCTTTTATGACTATTAGATAATGTCCGCCTGCAACCTGATGTTCATAATGTCTGGCCAGATCGTTAGGAATTCCTAAAGTGAAGTAGATATCTTGAGAACTGCTGATATTCACGCCAACAATATCACTTATATTGCTGGTAATTTTAGCAATTATTGATACTTGACTCATCGGAAAACCAGCAGTTCGCAGTTCAGTAATAGCTCTTTCTACATTATGGTGCGTATAAAAAACACCAATAGCGTGCTTATAACGACTATTTGGGGTGGAGTATGGCTCATAAACACCCCAATGTTGAAGATCGCGGCGATTAAAAATCCTCTTAACTAGACGAATTTCTATATCTATGCCGCTTATCATCACCAAATGATAACCTTTACAGACTAGATCGCTGTAACCCTCTGCTTGCTCTTTAGGAATTCCTAAACTTACCAATACATCCGGTAAACAACTTGCTAAATTGTTAGCGATCGCTATTGCTTGTGCGCCGGCTACCATGACTTGGCCTACACCAGGAACTACCCAGAAGACTAGACCAGCTAATAAGTCATTCAAATCACCTAAAGCACTACCAGTAAAAGCTCGCTCGGTGTCTTCTGAGGATGTATTGCTAGTGCTATCTTTAACTTCAACACCAGCAATATCACTTTGTTCTTGTGCATTTCGTGCAATTACAGAAACTTTGTGCATTGGAAAATTAGAAGCTTTTAGTTCCTGAAGTGCCAATTGTGCGTCGGAACATTTAGCGAAAACTACTATAGTTCTTCGCTCTTTTTCTAATGTCATTTTATCGGTTTATTGCAGTTAGAGGTGATTCCCAAGATTATTAGCTAATTGAAGGTAATTATACTGCTCGGCGAGTCAGTAAACCCCATAGGAAAATAAGTAGCATAGCACCCAAAACGGCAAATAAAATGCTTCCCAAAGATAAAGCGCCTACAGATGCGGCGGCTGCGGAACTACTCCCTAGTAAAACTTGACCCAAATAACCACCGACTACCGCTCCAAGTATTCCTAATATAATCGTGGAGAGAATACCGCCACCTTGGGTTCCTGGATAAAATAACTTAGCTAACGCGCCTGCAATTAAACCCAAAACCAGCCAAGCAATAATGTTAGTCATTGAATCTTTCCTTTGTGAGAATGTGCTTTGTCGTTTCCTTTCGACTATTTCATATTAAAGTTTGCCTCTAAAATTACCGATCTATCTAGAGAACTAAAATCAAAAATCTTTAGATATCATTTGAATATTCACTGATTATCCGGTAGAGGAAATACCCTACGGAAAGCCTTTCTGTATCTATAGGATTACTATTTGATTTTTGAACAAAATTAGGTATGTAGAGTGTGTTAGAACGGAGTTCGTAACGCACTATGATCATAGGTTTGATGCGTTACGCTGTCGCTAACACATCCTACGTATATTTTCAGAAATCAAACCCGATTCCTATAGATCAATTGCTCCTACAGGGTATGGTTTTGCGTAAGCCCTAGTAGTATTTTTATTAGTGGTTCAAGACTCAGGAGTAACGACTAAAGAAAGAGCTAGTTGATAAAGTTGGCGACGGGGAAGGGAGGTAAATTTTGCTAACTGACGGCTAGCTTGCGATCGCGATATTCCCTGACTAATTAACATTTTCAATTCAGCTTTCAATTCCTCTTCTGTCAGTTGAGGCTGACTGGCTGGAATTCCTGCCACGACTAATGTATATTCACCCTGGGGTTCTCGTTGGTTGTAGTGAGCGATCGCTTCGGCAATTGTCCCCCGCCAAAATTCCTCATACAATTTTGTTAACTCCCGCCCTAGCACAATTTGGCGATCGCTTCCCCAAACTTGTGCTAAGTCTTGTAAAGTATCTCGCAAGCGGTGAGGCGATTCGTAGAAAATCAATGTGCGAGATTCTGTTTGCAGAGATTCTAAATATTCTTGTCTCTGTTGAGTTTTCGCCGGCAGAAAGCCTTCAAAGACAAACCGATCTGTTGGTAATCCAGATGCACTCAAAGCGGTAATTGCTGCACTAGCGCCAGGAATGGGAACTACTGAAATCCCCGCCTCAATGCAGGCTTTCACCAGTTCATATCCAGGATCAGAAATACCTGGCATTCCCGCATCACTCACAAGTGCGATCGCTTTATCGTTAATTAAATGCTCTAATAATTCCGGGATGCGACTGGTACGATTGTGTTCGTGGTAACTCACCTGGGGAGTTTTAACTTGAAAATGCTGTAATAATTTCCCTGTGTGACGGGTGTCTTCCGCAGCAATGATATCGACAGTCTGCAAAATTCGCACCGCCCGAAAGGTTATATCTTCCAGGTTGCCAATGGGTGTACCGACAACGTAAAGTGTTCTTGGTTTTGGATCGGTTTGCATGAGAGATTAGGAGTTTTTGTAGAGACGCGATTCATCGCGTCTGTGCAGGAGAGACAAGAGAGACGCGATGAATCGCGTCTGTACAAGAGTTAAAAATAATAATTTATGCAGCTATACGAACATATATGACAAATGGATCGTCCAAAATTGAAAATCCAAAATCGGATCATGGGTTATTTGTCGGTTTAGTAACTTTAGATTTGATTTACCTTGCTGAATCTGCCCCCAAAAATAATCAGAAGATTGTCGCTACTGACTATACTGTAGCGGCAGGTGGCCCAGCAACAAACGCAGCTGTAACTTTCAGGCATTTAGGTAATCAAGCTACAGTCTTAGGTGTAGTGGGTTCTCATCCAATGACACAGCTAATTCGAGGTGATTTAGCAAATTACAAAGTTGCGATCGCAGACCTTGAGCCTACCACTGATTTAGCACCGCCTGTCTCCTCAATCATTGTCACCCAAGGCACAGGTGAAAGAGCCGTGGTTTCAATCAATGCTGTCAAAACTCAAGCCAGCAGCGCATCTATCCCTTCAGATATTTTGCAAAATGTCAATATAGTACTGATTGATGGGCATCAAATGGCTGTAAGTTATTTCATAGCCCAAGCAGCTAAAGCCAAAAATATCCCAGTAGTAATTGATGGTGGCAGTTGGAAGCCTGGATTTGAGCAAATTTTGCCGTTTGTAGATTATGCCATCTGTTCAGCTAATTTTTATCCCCCCAACTGTCAGACTGGAGAAGACGTTTTTGCCTATCTGACTGGCTTTGACATTCCTGACATCGCCATTACCCACGGACAAAAACCAATTAAATACTTGAGTTGCACTAAAGCTGGTATCGTAGATGTGCCGCAAATACACGCGGTTGATACATTAGGGGCTGGAGATATTTTCCACGGTGCTTTTTGTAATTACATTTTAAGGGAAAGTTTTACTGATGCGCTAGCGCTGGCAGCTAATATTGCTGCTGATTCTTGTAAATTTTTTGGCACTCGGCGCTGGATGGATTTAAAGTGCTGATTAATCAGGTTAATAAAGGTAAATTTAATGAAAGACTTACAAGAAATATTAGCGATCGCTCGTGAGATAGGTTGGGGTGCAGCAGATATACTGCGATCGTACTACCACGGCACCGCAAAAGACCCTAACTTAGATGTGCAATATAAACAAAATGAGCCTGTTACCGTTGCTGATGTAGCTGTGAGTCAATATATCTTGCAGAAGCTACAAGCAGCTTTGGGTAACGAAGATTTTGCTTACATCAGCGAAGAAACCTATCAGTCGCCAACGACAGGCGCACACCCTTCTACCCCTTGGGTATGGATAATTGACCCTTTGGATGGCACACGAGACTTTATTGAAAAAACTGGGGACTATGCAGTTCACATTGCTTTAGTCAAGGAAACACGCCCGGTTTTAGCAGTGGTGGCAGTACCAGAGGCAGAAAAGTTATATTACGCTACCAAAGGTGGGGGGACATTTGTAGAAACCAGTGATGGCTCTGTTCCTTTACAAGTGTTGTCAGGTAAACCAATTGAGGATTTAACCTTAGTGGTGAGTCGCTCTCACCGCAATCAGCGCTTAGATTACTTGCTACAAAATTTACCCTGTCAAAATCAGAAATCTGTGGGTAGTGTCGGCTGCAAAATCGCCACAATTGTCGAGCAACAAGCAGATATCTACATTTCCCTTTCTGGTAAGTCTGCGCCCAAAGATTGGGATATGGCAGCACCAGAACTGATTTTAACAGAAGCTGGTGGTAAGTTTACCCACTTTAACGGCGCTCCGTTGCAATATAACACTGGTGATATCAATCAATGGGGAGGTTTGCTGGCGAGTCATGGTGAATATCACGAAGCACTGTGCCAGCAAGCAGAAAAGATTCTAGCGCAGTTCGACCATAGCGAATTGAGTATTTGAGGATGAATATTTTTAATTTGCTTTTAAAACAGCTAGTCATGTTATGATTGCACCCACTACCGATAATAATCTTTACCTTTCAGTCCACAGCTTAATTTTCAAAACACTGAATAACTGCGCGATCGCAGATTAAAAGTGTAACTTTTATAGTAAAAGCAACAAAAGCCAGCCAATGGAGAAGTCTGCAAACCTGTCTTAAGGGTTTGATTTGTGAATAAAATTCACTATTAGACGATATTCAAAGGCTGAAGGCTGTGCTAAACTCATGGAGATAAAGATTATTTTCGGTTGAGTAACTAGTTTTGATTTCTAAAAACCGTCTCTCCGAATTTAACTCTCTACACTCCCTGAATTCGGAGACTTCTATGTCAATTTACGTCGGGAACCTGTCATATCAGGTTACAGAAGAGGACTTAAAGCAGGCTTTTGCAGAATACGGAACAGTAAGTCGTGTTCAACTACCCACAGATCGGGAAACAGGCCGGCCTCGTGGGTTCGCTTTTGTGGAAATGGAATCAGACACACAAGAACAAGCTGCCATTGATGCACTTGATGGTGCTGAATGGATGGGACGTGACTTGAAAGTGAATAAAGCTAAACCTCGTGAGGATAGAAGCAGTTCTCCTCGTGGTAGCTGGGGTGGTGGTAATGCCCGCCGCAACAATAACAATCGCTACTAAAGTCGATTCCTAAAAGTTTCACATTTAGAGTCTCCAGCAGATAAAGCCAAAAGCTGCCCTCTGCTGGAATATTTTTTGTATCTAACCTTAAACCATTCATCTATTGCAGCTTCACAAAAAACGGTACTAGGGAAGAGAGTTTTTATCTAATTGAATCTTTTGAATTGCGCGTTGCGCTTGAATAGAAACTTCTCTATCGGGATCATTACAACTCAATGATAAAACTGTCTCGCAGATGAAAGTCAGCCTCTGTGCCTCGATGAGTTAACGCCCAGTAAGTTACTTCACCATCTCTATCTTTAATAACGCTAGTAATGGCAACTTCAATTGCTTGTTCCATAGAAATGATTTTATCTAAATCAACATTTAAGGCTAGTGCTAAACTATCAGATTGATTTTGAACATTAAAAGGGAGATTTTCAAAAGCTGTTTCCTCTTGCATTCCTTGACGATACCCATCAAGGCGATAAACATTCCAGTGTCCACCTGGGGACAGGTTGAATTCCCAATACTGTTGAGAATTTTTGATGCCAAGGAAGAACTCGAAGCAGGTATCTTTCCACAATTCATGCTTGCGTGACGATGTGTTTGATGGTTGGGCAATTGCAATTTCTTTTAAATCGCCTTTAAGCAGATAGTGGATGGCAAATTGATTACCATTTCGGCTGATATTGCCTGCAATTTTCAAATTAGGCAGCGATTCAGTAGAAGGGAATGGTTGTAGGGAAAATATCTGGTTGTTCATTTCAAGTCTTTGATAATGTTACGAATCTGCGTTTCTTGAGATTCAATACTTTCGGTAAGCTTAAACTGCACGATCGCTCTTGCTAAGTTATGTTCTGGGTGCTTAACTTTAAAGTAGACATTCCCGGCTAAATAATCAGCAAAAAATCTCAATCCTAATTCAAAGGCAATGAGACGGATGGCATCATATATATATTCATAGTCATTATCGGTAAGAAACGCCTTTGCCACAGAGAGATAGCCTTGCAAGATTCCCTGACAAAGGTCAGTATCGAAATGAACACTTTCCCAATTCTCTGTTTCTTCTCCAGCTTGATTGCAGCCTGATCGCAAACAATCGCCAATATCGTAATGTACCAGACCGGGTTTAACGGTGTCGAGGTCGATGACGCTGACGGCTAGCTGAGTAACAGTGTCGAACATAACGTTATTAATTTTGGGATCACCGTGCATCAGACGCAGAGGTAGTTTGCCCTCAGCTTTGGCATTTTCTAGGATATATGCAAATGCTTGGCGATCGCTAACAAACTGTAAGCAATAATTAACTTCCGAAGATTGGCTAGCATTAGTTTTCGCCAACACTTTTTCGTAATCCTGGAGGTAAAGCGGTGTAATATGGAATCCTTGAAGAGTGTCAGCGAGTTTTTCTGGTGGCAAATCACTGATTAAATTATGGAACATCCCCAAGGCATAACCGATTTCTTTCGCTTGTGAGCGATCGCGCATAGTATCGAAAGACTGGGAACCTTCAATAAAGCTAATCGCCCGCCAAAAGGAGCCGTCTGCATCCTGACAGTGGTCTTGAGCATCCTTTGTCAATAGTACGCGCGGTATTTCCCAGCGACGATTGAGGGAGATATGCTGTAACTGTTTATGAATATGCTCAGTGAAGGTACGCATATTCTGCATAATCAGTTTTGGCTGACGAAACACCTGTGTATTGATGCGTTGCAGGACAAAATGTTGTTCTTTTGGGGAATCTATAGTGACTAAGAAAGTGTCATTGATATTACCACTTCCAAAGGCTTTAACGGCTGTAACCTTTCCCTGTTGGGTGAATTGATCTGCGATCGCAATCAAATTTTCTGCACGTTGTATATTAAATTCTTCTGTCATCTCTTTAACCTGCACTACTCCTCACGTATATTGATTGCATGAAGGCAATAGGGGATATAGTAGCGCAAGTATCAAAATAATTTGTAATTCGTAATTAAAAAGGTTTGTTTCCCAATGCTACAAAAACCTCTACCTAACCCACTGGTTGGTCTTTTCCTTGTAGGATTGGTTCTGCAACCGATGGCTACCCATTCCCAGACTGTAACATATTCATTGAATGCACATTTATTCAAGCTGTCCTTGGTAATAAGTCAAGTTAGACCAGGTGGAAGTTGTGAAGCAAACGACAACTTAAGTTTATTTGCTGATACTTTTATTAGTACGTGCTGCAAAGCATCAATTAGACGGGAGTTTCCCAGCCAGTATTTAAACTCCTATTTAGAAGACATCAAAAACGATAAATCAGCCCCTGGCAAAAGGGCTTGGAAGTTATTGAATGATGGTAGATTCAAGAAGTAGTCTTGAAGGAAATTAATTGTATGAAACCCGAAAGTGCAGATAAAAAGGAATCCTTCTACATTGCCGTAATTCTTTATGAATCATCCTCCAATGCACAGGATTATCAACCGTTGTACCAAGAATGCTTTGTGTTGCTCAAATCTAGTTCTTTAAAAAAAGCCAAAGAAAAAGCTATAAGTTATGCAAAAAAAGAAGAAATAAGCTATAAAAATGAGGATGGAGAAACTATTATCTGGTCTTTGAAAAAGGTAATAGATGTGAATCCAGTATTGGATGATAGTTTTGAATCAGCTAGTGATGGTGTTGATTTATACGCTAGACATTTTCGTAATTATGACGCTTATCACTCATTTGAACCATTCTTATCTCAACATAAATTATGACTTAGAAAACTCTTCTTCAATTATGAATTTTGAAAAATGCTGTATGCTAGCACAGGGCGCGATATCGAATAGCCCATCGGAGATATTGCTCTCACCGACCCCGTGCTAATTCAGTACTTAAGAAATTTCGTCGCTATCAACCCACTCATCATAAGATGAGTCATAACCAACATAGTGAACAAAGTATTGCTGATTTTGGATTTGCTGAATCGTTGCAGAATACCAAGCCTCTTGGTCTTCATCCCAACATTTTACTTTTTGACCAACTGCATATCCATTGTCATCCGCAGCGCGAAGATCGCGAGTTCGAATATCATCTTCACCTACCCACTCGTCATAAGATGAACCGTAGCCAAGGTAATGAATAAAGAATTGGTCATCTTGGATTTTCTCAATTGTTCCCTGATACCAATCTTCGTCTTCACTATCCCAGACTTCTACTGTTTTGCTGACTTCATACTGAATTTTATCTGACTTGACAGCAGAAGCTGACGAAACATCTTGAATAGGCTTTTGTTGCTCTTGTTTAATTTCCTCTTTTACTAGAGTGTATGCTTCCAAAATCAGGCCGCGAGCGACGGTTTGAGTTCCTGTATGCTCGTAGTAATTGGTAGTTTGATCTAAGAATACTGCGACAAAATCTAAATTATCATCAGCAATCTGAATAAAACTACCCAAATGACTAGAAATTGATTGCGGAGTTACACCTGTCTTAGATACTAAGTTATTCATCCAACCTTGTACAGAGTTAAAAGCCTGACCGATAAAACCAACTTTATCAGAAGGATTATTACCTGGTAAAAAGTTATTGACAGCTAAGAAAACCGGATTTTGAGTTATTGCACCAGCATCAGTGCCACTAATAACTCCGTGAATTTTGCTAAGAAAGTCGGGGCCTAATGGCAGAATTCCGTCTATACAAACTAAAGCTACCATCCGCATTAAGGAGGCATTTTGATAGTTGTTAGTAAGGGAATTAGCAAACTCTTGGGGGTTAGGCTGAGGAATACCATTTAGTTTGCAAAATGCGATGATTTCGACAGCGATTTTCAGTGCCAAATCAATAGATTGAGTTACATCAGCTTTGGGAGTAATGTTGCCTAAAAAAGACAGAAAGCTGATTTTTTCACTAACTTTATTCGCTAAAGCTGCTGCCGCCATCGCTGTGTCTGCCTTATCAATTGTTTGATAAAGCTTGATTGCGAACTGGTAGCCTTTTTGAGGATCTTCGTATAATGCGACAGCGCGATCGCGGATTCTCTGAATTACCTTAGCATCGGTTTCTCCAGTAATACTGCGAATACTATTTTCAAACCCTGTCAAATTGCTCCACTCACCTGGCGCTACATAATCAAGAGCCTTTAAAACTTTGACAGTGATATTGTCAGTTGGTAATTCGTCAACCAACTGAATAATTGATTTATCCATCAGCCGATCCTCAAAACTCAAAGTTATGCTTACAACACAGTTCAACTGAACCCACAACAACCAATACCAGTTGCTTACCTTACGGGAAGCCTTTCTCTGGCCAACGCTGCGCGAATTACTGAACCGTATTAATAGAGTTCCCTGAGTTGACCAAAAAATAACAAGTGGCGATCGCTACCAATATTTTTCGGTTAAGTAGGAAAGGAAAGGGTTTGAATTTACCTTTTCCCCTTTGCCCTTTAACCTTTCCCCAGACCAAAAGAGAGATTATTGGGTTTATCCGAAAAGATATTGCTACCTCTCAATACTTATCGGTTAAAGGGGAAGGGTTTAAAGTCATTCCTTCCCCTTTTCCTCAAAACAGATTCCCAGATTACAGCAGAGGTGGAAATACTTATCTGAGAAGTATTACATCGCCTCTGATCTGCTGAATTTTCAATCTAATGAGTCTACCTCTGAGCGTAATTTCATGCCAAAGATTTGTTTTTTTAACCTTTTGCTAGCTGTTTCTTAAACTTATCGGGATACGTTGAAGTTGATAAGTACGAATTAATACTAATAAAGTATGTAGTTATTTTTTGCTATTTACTTCGGTCTTTCATGATGATCTTGTCTTATGTTCGTTCAAATGCTGAAGTAAGTTATTGCATCTATCCTTTTGTGTTTATGGAACGCGATCGCCCCACCAATAAGTGTAATTGCTGTGCTTGGTGTAGCGATCGCTTTTGGACCGTTACGAAGTGCGGACAACTTTGGATAAATCCCAAGAGCGATCGCACTTAATACATCGCTTTCTTTTATTTGGTTGATTTTTTCAGACTTTGAAACCTAAGCCTGTAATGCCCTCATAAATGGTGTTGTCAGGATAAATAACCGTGAAAACAACTTCTAAGGAGAATTTATGGCGCTTTCAGCCGGAAATATCGCATTTGTAGGTTTTAATGCAGATGGAAATGACAACATTGCTTTTGTGGCACTGGTTGACATTAACCCTGGTGAAGTAATTATTTTCGAGGACAATGAGTGGAATGGCACTGCGTGGGTTGACACAAATGAAGGTGCATTTAGTTGGACAGCTACTTCTTTAGTAACCGCAGGTACAATTGTCCGCATCGACAACATCGGAACTGGAACGATCGCCGCAAGCACAGGAACCGCCGCGAGTGGCGTTACTGGGCGGGGTGGAAACAGGGGTGTTGGTGCTAATGACGAGACTATCTACGCCTATCAGGGAAGTGCAGCCTCTCCTACTTTTATCACAGCGATCGCTAATGGTGGGTTTAGTACTGCAAATGGTGTTTTAACTGGCACAGGACTGACAGTGGGCACTAATGCCATTGACTTCTTAACTGTTGATGATGATGTAGATATTGCTGCATACAATGGTTCTCGCAGTGGACAAGCAAACTTCGCTTCATATCTCCCACTGATTAACAATCCCGCTAACTGGCAGACACAAGACGGTACTGGCGATCAAAGTATTGATGGTACTGCTCCTGATGTACCTTTTAGCTCGACAGAATTTGCGATCGCCGCATCAACCCCCACTGTCTCGATCGCAGCCACTGATGCCAACGCCGCCGAAGCTGGCACTGACCCTGGTATCTTTCGCATCTCTCGCACAGGCAGTACCACTGATGCCCTAACGGTAAATTACACCATTGCCACGGGTGCTGGACAAGCCACAAGCGCAGATTACACACCAACCCTAACAGGCACAGCAACCATCGCTGCCGGAGAATCCTTTGTCGATGTCACCATTACACCTGTGGATGATGCGACAGTTGAAGGAACTGAAAGCGTCACTCTGAATCTGAATAGCAGCGCCAACTATACTTTAGGTGCTACTGCTACTGCTACTGCAACAGTAGCGATCGCTGATAACGATACGGCGGTAAGTTCCATCGATCTCTCCACCTACGTCCGCATTGGACGTTACGACCTACCCGAACCTACCCGAACCACTGCACCAACAAACAACTTGCTGGCTCAAGAAGTCTCGGCAGTTACCTATAACAAGGATACTGACACGCTGTTCGTTGTCGGCGATGGCGGCAGAGCGATCGTACAAGTATCGAAGACGGGACAATTAATCGACTCAATGACGCTAGCTTCTGGCAGTAGTCCCCAAGGAACGGAATTCTATGATACAGAAGGGCTTACCTATGTCGGTGACGGCAAGTTTGTCTTGATTGAGGAGCGAGACAGACAGGCTAATTTGTTTACCTATGCCCCAGGAACCACCCTTACCAGAAGTAATGTACAGACCGTAAAACTCGGTACAACGGTTGGAAATATTGGCATCGAAGGTATTTCCTATGACCCACAGACTGGTGGCTTCATCGCAGTTAAGGAAATTACACCCGAAGGAATTTTTCAAACAAACATCGATTTTGCGGCGGGAACTGCAAGTAACGGTTCGCCCACCACAGTCAACTCTACCAACCTTTTCGATCCAGCTTTGGCTGGGCTTGCGGACTTCGCAGATGTATTCGCATTGTCGAATGTATCAGCCTTGAACGGGCAACCCGACTTCAGCCGCCTGCTAATCTTAAGCCAAGAATCGGGCAAGATCGTCAACATTGATCGCACTGGAAATATCTCTAGCTCATTAACCATTGTCTCCGATCCAGGTAATCCTTTGTCCGTTGTGGATCAGGGGAATGAAGGAATCACAGTGGACAAGAATGGATTGATTTATGTCGTTAACGAGAATGGCGGAGGTGATATCGATCACCCTCAACTTTGGGTCTATGCACCGTCCTCATTTACATATACCAATCAAGCCCCTGTAGCCGTCAGCCTTGCAAATACCGTCACCAGCTTGTCAGAAAGCACCAGTACTGCAACTCCCTTTAAAGTCGCCAACATTATCGTCAGTGATGACGCTCTGGGAACAAATACCCTCAGCTTGACTGGTGCAGATGCCAACTCCTTTGAGATTACAGATAATGCTTTGTTCCTGAAAGCAGGAACCACCCTAGATTTTGAAACTAAGACCAGCTACAACGTCAGCGTCAATGTAAATGACACCACCGTCGGCAATAACCCAGACGCAACTACGGCATTTACCTTATCAGTAACCGATGTCAATGAGAATCCCACCACCAGCAGTATCTTTATCACTGAAGTAGCTCCTTGGAGTAGTGGCAATAACAACTCGCCCGTCGCCGCAGACTGGTTTGAGCTTACCAACAAGGGTACGAGCGCCCTGGATATCACGGGCTGGAAAATTGACGACGACTCGAACAACTTCGCCTCGTCTGTCACCTTGAGTGGTATCACCAGCATCGGCGCAGGTGAATCGGTAATCTTCATAGAAGGAGCTACCGTCAATACTACTTTCCTATCCAACTGGTTCGGTGCGAACCCACCAGTCGGGTTGAAAATCGGCAACTACTCTGGTTCGGGCATAGGCTTGAGTACAAATGGTGATGCCGTGAATATCTATAATTCCACTGGTGCTTTACAGGCTAATGTCGCCTTCGGAGCATCTCCAGCCGCATCCCCATTTGCCACTTTCGACAATGCCGCGCTGTTAAACAATGCCACCATCACAGCGTTCAGCGTTGCTGGCACAAATGGCGCTTTCTCAATCGTTAATACCCTCGGAAACACAGAAATCGGCTCTCCTGGAACGATTGCTACGCCTCTACCCACGATCGCAATCTTAGCCCAAGATGCTAACGCCGCGGAAGCTGGCACTGACCCTGGCATTTTCCGCATCTCTCGCACAGGTAGTACTACCAATGCCCTGACGTTAAATTATACTATTGCCACGGGTGCTGGACAAGCCACAAGCGCAGATTACACACCAACCCTAACAGGCACAGCAACGATCTCTGCCGGACAATCCTTTGTTGATATCACCATTACACCTGTAGATGATCCGACAATTGAAGGAAATGAAACCGTCACTTTGACTCTAAATAGCAGCGCCAACTATACTCTAGGTACTGCAACAGCAACAGTGGCGATCGCTGATAATGACGCAATTCGGATTCACGACATTCAAGGCATCAGGCATATCTCAGCCTTGAGAGGTCAAACCGTTAGCAATGTAGCCGGAATTGTCACAGCTACGGCTAGTAACGGTTTTTACTTGCAAGACCCCAACCCAGATAGCGACGATCGCACATCTGAAGGTATTTTCGTCTTCACCTCATCAGCCCCAACGGTAGCCGTTGGCGATTCCATATTAGTTAATGGAACAGTCACGGAGTTTCGTCCCGGTAATAACGCAAATAACCTGACGGTAACACAAATTACTAGCCCCACAATTGTCACCGTTTCCACTGGCAATGCTTTGCCAACTGCCACAATTCTGGGTAATGGCGGTAGAACTATCCCAACTACAGTAATCGATAACGATACTACTGGTAATATCGAAACTGGAACCACCACCTTTGACCCTGCTCAAGATGGCATCGACTTCTACGAAAGTTTAGAAGGAATGCGAGTACAGGTTAATAACCCAGTCTCCACTTCACCCACAGGAAACTTTGGGACATCACAAGAAATTTGGGTATTAGCAGACAATGGAGCAAATGCCACTGGGCGTACATCTCGCGGTGGTAGCCTAATTAGTGCCTCAGACTTTAATCCTGAACGGATTCAGATCGATGATCTCAGCAATGCCTTAGTGCTACCTGAGGTTAATGTTGGTACGCAACTTAGCACTGTTACTGGTGTCGTTAACTACGACTTTAGCAACTATGAAGTTTTAGTATCGGCTGCTCCCACAGTAGTACAGAACAGTACCCTGCAAAGAGAAGTCACCAATTTAACTCCCACCACTGACCAACTGACAGTTGCTACCTTCAACGTCGAAAACCTTGACCCAAGTGATGGGGCAACCAAGTTTAACAACCTTGCCAGCCGCATTGTCAACAATCTGAAATCACCAGATATCATTAGTCTGGAAGAAATTCAGGACAATAACGGGGCAACCAATAATGGCGTAGTTGATGCCAGCACCACCTTCCAAACATTAATTAATGCGATCGCAGCGGCTGGTGGCCCCACATATCAATATCGCCAAATTGACCCAGTAAACGGTACAAATGGCGGTGAACCTGGGGGAAATATCCGGGTAGGCTTCTTGTTTAATCCTACTCGTGTCAACTTTGTAGATCGCCCCGGTGGTACTTCCACCTCCAGCACCACAGTTACCAACGTCTCTGGTGTTCCTACTCTTTCTGATAGTCCTGGTTTGATTGACCCCACCAACTCGGCTTTTAATGCGAGTCGTAAACCGTTAGTTGGTGAATTTACTTTCAAGGGTGAAACTGTTTATATAATTGGCAACCACTTCAATTCTAAAGGTGGCGACCAACCATTATTTGGCGTGAATCAACCGCCAACTCTCACCAGCGAAGTCCAGCGTCAGCAACAAGCTACCTTGGTGAAAAACTTTGTCCAAAGTATTTTAGCGATCGACCCTAATGCCAATGTAGTAGTAGCGGGTGACTTGAATGACTTTGAGTTCTCCAACCCTGTCACCACTCTAGAAAGCGCTGGACTGACTTCTTTAATTGAAACTCTGCCTGCAAATGAGCGTTACACCTACAACTTTGAAGGCAATGCCCAAACACTCGACCACCTTTTAGTTAGTAGCAACTTGCTTGGCAAGCTAGATGCCTATGATGTCGTTCACGTCAACTCAGAATTTGCCGATCAAGATAGCGATCATGACCCTAGTGTGGCTCGATTTAATTTAAATGATGCTCCCACAGCGATCGCATTGAGTGCTACAAATGTCAATGAAAATGTGGCTGCCAATACTGTAATTGGTACATTTAGTACTACAGACCCGGACACCGGCAACACTTTCACTTACAGCTTAGTTTCTGGAACTGGTGACACTGATAACGCGGCCTTTGCGATCACAAACAACACCTTAAAAATCAACGCTTCCCCAGACTTTGAAACCAAATCTGCTTACAGCATTCGGGTACGCAGCACGGATAATGGTGGACTTTCTGTGGACAAGGTGTTGACCATCCAAGTTAACGATGTCAACGAAGCACCTACAGCCGTAGTTGATACAATCAACGTTGCCGAAGACGCAACTACACTTAATCTCTTTGCCACGTTACTGAGTAACGATGCTGACCCAGACGCAGGAGACACTAAAAACATCATTGCTGTTAACACGACAGGCACAAAAGGGACAGTCACCTTTAACCCAACCACACAAAACCTGACTTACACAGCCTCCAGTTTTAACTCTCTATCCCAAGGGCAGACTGCAACTGATAGTTTTAGCTATGCGATCGCAGACAGTCAAGGTTTACAATCGACTGCGATCGTTAACGTCAGCGTCACTGGTGTCAACGATGCTCCGACGTTAGTGCAACCCCTTGAAGACAGAATCATCTCCACAAGCAAGCTTTTCTCTTTCAACGTCAGTGACAAATTTGCTGACATCGATCAAGGCGACACCCTGACCTACACTGCTACGGGCTTACCCACTGGATCTGATATCGCTAACATGGGTCTGATATTCGGCAATATCTCCCAAGCTGGCATTTTTGCAGTCACTGTTACCGCTGCTGATGGCAAAGGTGGCAGTGTTAGCGATACCTTTGACCTGACTGTTGCCAATAACAAGGCGACATCTGGCAACGACATTATCTTTATCGACCAACTTGTTGGTGTGAGCGTATTCAATGCTCTAGGTGGCAACGATCGCATCATCGGCACTGATGCCAATGAGACACTCAGTGGTGCAGCAGGCAATGATTACATTGATGCCAAGGGCGGTAATGACTCCCTCTTAGGGAACGATGGCATTGACACACTTTTAGGTGGGGCAGGTAATGACATCCTCGATGGTGGAGCAGCCGATGACATTCTTCTAGGTGAACTTGGCAATGACAACCTCAATGGTGGAGCAGGTAATGACAACCTCAATGGTGGAGCAGGTAATGATAACCTCAATGGTGGAACAGGTAATGACACCATTCTAGGTGGGCTTGGCAATGACATCCTGGCTGGAGGTGGTGGTAATGACCGCCTGATTGCTTGGGGAGGCGGCACAAACGAAATTGACCGACTCAACGGCGATGGAGATGCAGATACTTACATTTTGGGTGATGCCAGTTCAGTCTTCTATGCCAATTCCGGCAATGGTGATTACGCCGATATTGTTAGCTTCCAAGCAAGCGATCGGATTCAGCTAAAAGGATCTGCTGACAATTACTTCTTGGGATCAGCATCAGTATCTGGATTTAGTAGTTCATCTGTGGGCATTTTCGCCAATAATGGGACGCAATTAGAATTAATTGCGGTTGTGGAAAGCGGATTAAACCGCAATTTGGCAACAGATACTCGGTTCGTGTTTGTCTAAGTCTACTTTTTCTAAGATAAAAAGGTGCGTTATGCCTTTGCTTAACGTACTGTGACAAGCTAAATCAAAATGATGCGTTACTTCGTTAACGCACCCAATAGCGCAATACTCAAGTTTAAGTCTGTCCCTCTCCAACTCAGAAAGGGACAGATTTTCCAATATAGTTTTGTTAACCTTTTAATATTTTGAATATCCTACCAACCCCAATAGAGTTCAGATAAGAGCAAAACACTTGTAGAGACGGCGATTTATCGCGTCTCAAAACCCCAAAATTTTTGCCAGTAGTCCTTAAATGAACCGTATTGGGTTCCACTGTTGAACGATTGCGCTAAATTAAACATCTGGTGAAAAAGAATGTAGAGACATTGCAATGCAACATCTCTACAAAAGTTTTAAGTCACGCATCATTAATTTCTGGAGATGTCTATTGCCTATTTTTCCGTCTCCAGTTGCTCTCGTTGCTTACCATACTCCCGCAGCTGTTTTAACAAGACTTCTTGGGATGAATTAGGAATAGATGGACTGGGGGTTGGTTCAAGCTTGATGTCACTACTTTCAAAATTAGCAGGTGAAGGATTAACATCATAGACAGGTAGCGACTTGTCATTAGACATTGCTTGTTGAGTTGGTGCTGGGGTAGGAATTAGATTATTTGGTTTGCTGACAGCAGCTTTGATCGAATCTAGAGTAGTAGCAACTTGTACTTGTTGCTGCATATCTTGTGTAGAAGAGACTAAACCACTTAAACCATTCACCAATTGCCGCAAATTTTTTCGGAAATTAGGATCGCCTGTCAATTCATCTAAATCAGATGTAATTTTTTGGGTATTTTCAAAGGTGACTCGTGCTGAATCTAAAGTTTGTTGCAGCAGCACCGCATTTTTGGGATCATTTAAAGTTTTAGAAGCATCGCGTAAATTAGCTGAGGCTTGCGCTGCATTTGCTGAAAGAGCTTCTAAATTGTTGAGTAATTCTCCTTGAGTCAATCGATTGACAGATGGTGATAGGCTACTGACTGTAACACGTAGTTGGTTGCTGGTTTCGGTGATATTATTTAAAGCGCTAACCAGCGAAGAACGATTTGTTGTCAATAGATTATCCAGATTGTTGAGCAAACGATTTGCTTGAGTTGCAGTTGCACCAAATTTATTTACTGTTTGATTTGCAGATGTATTAAGTTGGTTTGTCGCTCGTTGCACTGAATTAGCAGTGGCTGAAAATGTATTTAATTGTTGTCGCAAGCTTTTAGTCAAACTTTGTAAATCCTGACTTAGCTGGGTAAAACTGGATGCTGCACTTGTGGTAGTTTCTAAAACCCTATTGACATTTCTATAAAATTTGGGGTCATTGTATGATGAGGCTAGATCGGTTGAACTGCGAATTAATTCATCAACACTGATGCCAATCTGACCTTTTAAGCGAGAGCCATTACAGACTATCAGACTGGAATCGCAACTTTTATCTAGGGGTCTAGCAATTACAACCCCAGGAGGTAAAGTTGTTTTTGGTGTAATGTCGATAATACTTTCGCTAATTAATCCACTTTGATTAGCTTCCACCACGACATTCCGGGGGATAATTAAGTCAGTTTGGGCAATTTCAATTTCTATATCAATCGCATTCGCTTTTGGTAGAACTTGAGAAATAGTTCCTACTTTAACACCTCGATAGCGAACTATTGCTCCCTTTTGCATTCCGCCAGCGTTAGCAAATTCTACAATAATTTTGTATGAACGGCCAGCAGCAGTAAATCTATTTAACCACAAAAAGAGTAACCCAAATACTCCTAGTCCTACCAGGAGCAACAACCCCACAGAGCCTTCTCTAAATGTTCGCCCAGACGCGAAGCGGCTTGTCATAAGACCTCGCATATTTTTCCTCTACCCAATAATTAGTTATGAGTTGGGAGTTATGAGTTATGAATTGAATTTAACTCTCATTCCTCACTTTTCACTCCTCACTTTTCACTTTTCAACCGACGACTTGAATCGGCCCTTGCACGCTTCCACTCATAAATTGTTTGATCAAGGGATTTTCTGTGTTGTATATCTCACTAACTGTACCCTGCCACTGCACTCTACCTTCATAGAGAAATATAAGTCTATCAGCTGTACGGCGAATAGTACTGTCTTGATGGGTAACAACAGCATAAGTACTACAAACTCCATGCAAACATTGCAAATAGCGGATTAAATCTTCGATTACAGTTGAGGCAATAGGATCGAGTCCGGCTGTTGGTTCATCGTATAATAGAACCTCTGGGCCTTCTGAGGGATTATCGGGGTTAGACATGATTGCACGGGCAAAACTTACCCGTTTTCGCATTCCCCCGGAAAGTTCGGCTGGGTAAAGGTGGCTTATTGATGGCAAACCGACCATCTCCAATTTTTCTTTTACCAAATCTCGAATGCGCGATCGCGACAGCTTTGAATTTTGATAAAGTAAAAATCCCACATTCTCCTCCACCGTCAGCGAATCAAATAGCGCCGCCTGTTGAAACACCATACCAATGCCAACTGGCTGTCCACCATCCTCAATCAAACCGTCCCGCCGCACTCCTTGCACATAAATTTCTCCTTCATCAGGAGCAAGTAACCCCGCCATCACCCGTAGAATTGTTGATTTACCAGTCCCTGATGGCCCAATAATCCCTAGTGCTTCTCCCCGGTAAATGGTCAAGTCTACATTATCTAGAACTTTATGGCTACCAAAGGACTTAGAAACACCTTTTAGTTCAATCAATGGTTCAGTCATTAGTTATTAGTCATTAGTCATTGGTGAGCCGGTGCCTTGGGCAGGTTCCCCAATTTGTACCCTTACAAGGAAGCAAGCTACTGGCAGGGCATTGTATAGTACATTATAAGTATATGATTGTCATTCTAATTAGCAAACTTTATTTTTCTAGCATAACATTTACTTATTTACCATTTTCAATGTCCCAAAATCTTCTCAACCCAAAACTCAGGAATACACCGTAGTAACTTAATATCTCAGTAAAGGAAAACTAAGACTCCAGCTTTCTGTGGAAATTAGCAAATCCATTTAATAGTATATTCATCCTATTAGAGGCTATAACTAATCAAACAAAAGCCAAGAAATAATTAACCGTTTAATGTAAGATATAGCAATTTTATTTTTGCAAATAAAATTCTGCGAACTACTAACTTATCTTAAAAACTAGGCTGATAGTTATTTCAAATTAATTTACGATTGGTCTAAAAATCTTTAATTGATTACCATCTGAAGTTATTGCCATGAGCAGAGTTATTATCTAATTTTAGATAATAATAATATTTTTTCTAAATCTTGTAGTTGTCAACTACAAAAATAATTTACTAATATTGTAATAATTACTAAGAAAAATCAAAGTAGAGATTATGAGTAGCAATTTAGAACAGTTTGCAAGTGATAATTCTTCTGGTATTTGTCCAGAAGCACTGGAATATATGATTAGAGCAAATCAGGGTAGTGTTCCAGCTTATGGGAATGATGAATGGACTCAAAAAGCAACAGATTATTTTCGAGAACTCTTTGAAATTGATTGTGAAGTATTTTTCACCTTTAATGGTACAGCCGCAAATTCTTTATCTTTAGCTGCCCTTTGCCAGTCATATCACAGCGTGATTTGCCATGAAACATCTCATATAGAAACAGATGAATGTGGCGCACCTGAATTTGCATCTAATGGTTCTAAACTTTTACTCGCTCAAGGGAAAAATGGCAAGTTAACATCAGAATCTATAGAGGCAATTGTCACTAGACGCACTGATATTCATTATCCAAAGCCTAAAGTTATTAGTATTACCCAATCAACTGAATTAGGAACTTTATATTCTATTGAAGAGCTTCTAAAAATCAAAGAAGTGGCGAAAAAGTATAATTTAAAAATTCACATGGATGGCGCTCGTTTTGCAAATGCAGTTGCCGCTATGAATAAAAGCCCTGCTGAAATTACTTGGAAAACTGGAGTAGATGTATTATGCTTTTGTGGTACTAAGAATGGAATGGCATTAGGTGAAGCAATTCTTTTCTTCAACAAAGAGTTAGCAGAAGATTTTGATTATCGATGCAAGCAAGCAGGTCAGTTAGCTTCAAAAATGCGGTTTATTTCTGCTCCCTGGTTGGGTTTATTAGAAACAGGTGCTTGGCTAAAAAATGCCAGACATGCTAATCAATGTGCTGAATATTTGGAAAATCAACTGTTAAATATAGAAGGCGTTGACTTGATGTTTCCCAGAGAAGCCAACGCCGTATTTGTGAAATTACCTGAACAAGTCATTCACACCTTAAAAGCAAATAACTGGCAGTTT
This sequence comes from Nostoc sp., assembly GCF_036917775.1. Lineage (GTDB taxonomy): Bacteria > Cyanobacteriota > Cyanobacteriia > Cyanobacteriales > Nostocaceae > Nostoc. The sequence continues at coordinate 24,859 of NZ_JBALEQ010000008.1, read as the reverse complement.
TATACATTTATCGGTGTGGGAGGAGTACGTTTTATGTGTTCTTGGAACACTACACAATCAAGGATTGATGAATTGATTGATGATATTAAAAAAGCAATCATAGCTATCTGATTGGTAAAAATTGGTGTTATCTAGTGGTTTATCGCAAAAGTTTTTAGTGGTTTGTAGTCAGCACTTTAGTGCTTGAATATTTGAGGACTAAAGTCCTCACTACAAACGTATTTACCAATCATAACTAATGCGATAGACCACTAGATATCTGATATCAATTACATCTGAGGTTGCTCCCAAACAACCGATGATATTACTTGTTATGAAACTTTAATTGCATCTTTGATTGCTGCCACAATCCCAGATGCTTATTTTTAGCATTAGCTTCTGCAATTAAATATTGGGTTTTGCTTTCGTAGCAATTTTGTAAAGATTCTCTGTCAACGACAGCATTACCTGACTCTACCAAAAGGAGATTTACTGATCGATTATCTACAAAAACTTCACCAACTGTACGACCATTTTCGAGTTGTTCTATACTTCTAATTACAACAGGAGTTTTAGGTGGTAGTAGCTGTTTTAATCTTTGTGTTGCTGCCAACGTATACGCCTGTCCAGCCGCCTTTGGTGAATTAATACACGCTAGCTTGACTGGAATTGTTTGTCCGGCATTATTTTTAACCAAAATTGTGTTTCCGTCTGTAACACCAACTACTGTAGCTAGCACCAACATTAGTTCAAGTAATTCCATCATTTTGTATGTAAGAATTTATGTATGAATATCATGTTATTGCAGTGCTTAGGTGGCTAGTGTGATTTGACTCACAAAATACTATTTACTTGATAAATGCTTTGTAATCTTCAATTAACTTTGCCAAGCGGGAAGCAAGAAATGGACTTGCATCCTGCAAAGCTTCATGAATTTGAATACCTTCTTCTCGATATTGAATAATTTTGTCTTGAGTCCAATAATGTGGTGGTGCTTGCAGGTTAGTGATTCTATCCGCTAATTTCACCATCCATATTTCTTTTGGTTGCTTTTTTATCCTTTGTAAACTATCTGCCATTTGGAGATTTTTTGCAAAATTTTCATCTTTAGTCAGTGCAAGTACACCATTAGCAACTGATTCACCAAATTCGGTTCTGATTTCCTCAAATGTTGTATTAGTATCTTCGATTGTGTCATGCAAAATAGCACATTGAATAGCAAGATTTCCATCATTTTCTGTTTCCACACTTAGGGCTGCAATTACTTCCATACTTACAAGATTCAAGTGCATGAGGTAAGGTATTTCTGAACCTGCCATTTTTTGACCTTGATGTGCGTATGCTGCTTTTTTTAAAGCTTTAATATAAGTTTCTTGTGACCAGTTTTTTGGGCTGAGTTGATATTTTTCCATTTATCGATTTTTCTAATGAAGTGATGGAATACTGTATCTCATAATCCTAATTTAGAATCACCGTAGCAGAAGAAGCGCTTGACTTCAGTCTGCTCTATTTACGATGATGTGGTTAAGTTTATTTATATCTAATTACTTACAAACTGAAAATTATAGTAGTTTTTTTAGCAAATGTATAAATGGTCTGGAAATATTCCGGCATCTGCTGCATCTTCGTAGGTATCAGGTAATATAACTACAAGCGATCGCAGTTAGACACCAAACAACAGTGCGAGAAAGTCTCAGAGGAGCGATCGCTATTTTAGCTTCTACTTGCAGAAATGTCTTACCAAGGATACCTGTATTTGATATTACTCAAGACGATGTATTTTATTTAACCGCGATCGCCAGTTAAGATTTTAGAACTCTTTATACCATTCTCAGCACACTAGAGGATTCATAATCCATAATCCAAATATTGATCCCAAGAAAAAGTGTTGACTTATGTGTATAGAATTTGGGCGGGAAATCTGCGGCAATCTTGACACGGCAGAGTCACGCGAATGGTTAGTTACTAACGGTATTGGTGGTTACGCTTCTGGAACTGTGGCTGGTTTATTGACGCGCCGCTATCACGGATTACTGGTAGCAGCATTGAAACCACCTTTAGGTCGTACCTTACTGCTGGCAAAACTAGATGAAACTATCCTGTATGACAATCGCTCTTATTCTCTAGATACCAATCGTTGGGTTGATGAGACTGTCAGCCCTCACGGTTATCAAAATATTGAACGTTTTTCTCTAGAAGGTACAATTCCCTTATGGCGTTTTGCTGTTGCCGATGCCTTGTTAGAAAAACGGGTGTGGATGCAACAAGGTGTTAATACAACTTATGTGCAATATACTCTGCGTCGTGCCACGCAACCTCTGAAGTTGACCCTCAAAGCAATGGTCAACTACCGCGATTATCACAGCGACACCCAAAGTAATGGTTGGAAGATGTCTATTGAGCAGGTGGAACAGGGGATTTGTGTAACTGCTTATCCGGGTGCTGTACCACTGTATCTACTGAGTGATAGCGGTAGTGCATCTGTTGTCCACGATTGGTATTATGGCTTTGACTTGGCTGTTGAACGCTATCGGGGATTGAGAGATAGAGAAGACCATCTCCACGCTGCGACTTTTGAGGTTACACTAAATCCTGGGGAAGCGATCGCTTATGTAGCTAGCACAGAAAAGCAAGCAAATCTCAATGCCGAAGCTGCACTTAAGTTACGTCGCGCTCAAGAGCAGAAGCTAACAGGAATTTGGAAAACTAATCAACCCCTCAAGACCAAGGAATCACCTATCTGGATCAAGCAACTAATACTAGCTGCTGACCAGTTTATTGTTGACCGTCCAATGCCAGAAGACCCCTACGGTAAGACTATCATCGCTGGTTATCACTGGTTTAGCGACTGGGGACGCGACACCATGATTAGTCTACCTGGTTTGACAATTTCCACTGGTCGTCCAGAGGTAGCACGCTCAATTCTTCGCACCTTTGCTAGATACGTAGACCAAGGAATGCTGCCTAATCGCTTTCCTGATGCAGGCGAGCAACCAGAATATAATACAGTCGATGCCACTCTCTGGTACTTTGAAGCAGTTCGCGCCTACTACAGCGCTACGGATGATGATACTTTGCTTGGTGAACTCTTTCCCATACTTGCAGACATCATTGATTGGCACTGTCGCGGTACACGCTACAACATCCATCTCGATGCGGCCGATGGCTTACTTTTTGCAGGCGTTACAGGTGTACAACTGACCTGGATGGATGCCAAAGTTGACGATTGGGTAGTTACGCCCCGAATTGGCAAACCAATTGAAGTTAATGCCCTCTGGTATAATGCTTTACGGACAATGGCAAAGTTTGCCCGTCACCTTGGTAAACCACACCAAGAATATGAGGCAATGGCAGACCGGGCTAAGTATAGATTTTCTCGATTCTGGAATGAAGAGACAGGTTATTGCTATGACGTTCTAGACAGTCCTGATGGTGATGATGCAGCATTGCGACCTAACCAAATATTTGCCGTTTCATTGCCAGAAAGCCCATTAACACCTGCCCAGCAAAGGAGTGTAGTGGAAGTTTGTGGGCGATCGCTGCTAACTTCTCATGGGTTGCGATCGCTTACTCCTAACCATCCTCAATACCAGGGTAAATACGGTGGCAATCAGTATCAACGCGATGGGGCTTACCACCAGGGGACAGTTTGGGGTTGGTTATTGGGGCCATTCGTTCTAGCACACCTGCGCGTCTACAAAAACCCTGAGCAGGCTCGTCAATTTTTAGAACCAATAGCTAATCATCTTACTACACACGGTGTTGGTAGTCTCAGCGAAATTTTTGATGGTGATGCTCCGATGACTGCACGGGGATGTATTGCCCAAGCGTGGACAGTGGCAGAGGTTTTACGCGCTTGGTTTGCAACAGAGAGTTGATGCAGGGAATAACTATCGACTGCTTACCTATCACCCCAACCAAAGTTGAGCGAAACGTTCAGCCGTCCATCCTACTATATCTGATACCTGCCCATCACCAATTTCTACGATCCGCTTAGTACCGTCTCTACGCTCTATTACATCCACAGAAAAAAATTGGCTTCCAATCCGCTTTGCACACTCTTCAACAATCTCTGGAACTTCTTCATCTGGTAAAGGGGCAAAAGCTTTACCAGATAAAACAAAGTAACGCCTCTCTGTTTCGGGAATAAAATCTTCAATCCGCCGCACACAAATACCTCCCTCAATACTGCCTCGAAACTTCTGCATTTCAGACACCAGTGTTCCTATTTCCGAAGGTTTATTAATTATGGAACCAACTGAGGTTTTGAGAGATTTAACGTAATCTTTGATAAAAAATCCGTTCCAAGCAAGTCTGTTCAACTCATTCTCTAAATCATCATCAACAGAATAGAATTTAGTCTCTGGAGTTAAATCGGCAATCAGAGGATACCAGTTAGGAAGATAGTGTGTGGCTAAATACTCAGCTTTAGAAGTCAAGAGACTTGCCCCTGTGCTACGCACGACTCCAACTAATAACTCATAATCAGAGGGTGAGATTATCCAACCACGATAGACCACTTTTGAATCGGGATAGGGGACTGGAATAATCTTTGATGAATCAGATGCCAGCAACTCTAAAGAAACAACAGAAGTTGCAAATCCTGCATCTTGCATACAAGCAACTTGTTCCAGGTATGCTGCATCCGCTTTCTTGGGATTAAAGTAGTCACTAGGAAAAAGAAATCTCATAATACTTCAACTTAATGTAAAGCTAATTTGTTATTATGGAAAAAATCACTGTATATCCACTGATATCAATAATTTTTTCCTATTATGTCTATTAAACAGCAAGAGCTACTTTCAAGCATTGTAGTTAAAAACTAATACAAGGAAAAAACATCCAAAAGTAGAAAATTTTCAGGTAATTCTCATCGAAAATTAATTTAATTAACAGTAAATTAATTTAATTTATTATTAGAGAAGGATTTGCAGGTTTGAGAGGGTGATTAAAGAAAAAATTTTCGCAATCTTTCTGGAATGGCTGCACTTTTCACTGTAGGTATGCAATATAGCTAAGTTAAAACCCAATACGGTTCAGTTAAGGGCTACTGGCAAAAATTTTGGGTTTTTGAGACGCGATAAATCGCCGTCTCTACAAGTCTTTTGGTTTTATCTGAACTGTATTGAGTTAAAAACAGGTATAACTAGAAATTTATCGGTTAATAGTAACTTTACATATAGCATTCTGATTTTTTTATTAAAATAGCTTTACTCAACACCTAAAACGCACCCATAAAAGTGAATCAAATCAGAAAAGTTTGGATAAATATAGACCCATTTTCCTTACAGTCACGCCTCACAATTGGTATTGCTGCATTCTCAGCTTTGGTATTAGGTAGCCTCACTACATGGACTAGTTGGAAAATGCAGCAAATCTTAGTTGATAGTCATAAGTATAATATAGAACAAATCGCCAAGCGTTTGCCGCAAGATGTGCAAATTTATAGTGAAATGATGCAACCTGAAACCGGGTTGCAAAAGGCGATTAATAACTTGGCAAATACCAACATATTATTATGGTTAAAAAGTCCTGATAATAAAATTTTAGTAAAATCTGCCACTTTAGATTTAGTATCTGATACTAAAGTAGCTGAGTTAATGTCTTTAACTAAGATGCCAATTAAACCACAAGTTTACAAAGTCAACGAGAGCTATTTTGTTTTATGTGGTAGTTCTGTACAAGTGCAGGGTAAGTTATTGGGTGAGTTGTTTGTAGTCAAAGATATTACCCGCGAGCAAAAAATGTTTCTGGGAATGGTGCAGAGTTTAACTATTATTAGTATTTTGGCAATTATTATTTTAACTGCTGCGATCGCATTTTACATCCAGCGTTCTCTGCAACCCCTACGCCAGCTAAATCAAATGGCTTCTGTGATTTCGGCTGAAGATTTAGGACAATCGCAGCTATCGGTTGAAAATGCACCCAGCGAAGTTAAAAAATTAGCTCAAACTTTAACTATGCTGTTATCGCGCCTCTCTCAATCTTGGAAACAAGAACGAGAATTTGTGAGTAATGTTTCTCATGAATTACGCACACCTTTAACCATTGTACATGGTTACTTGCAAAGCGTCTTACGAAGGCAAAATAATTTAACACAAACCCAACAAGAAGCTTTAGAAACTGCGGCATCGGAAGCTGAACGCACTATCCGTCTGCTACAAGATTTACTTGATTTAGCACGAGCTGATAATGGTTACTTATATTTTCAAATGAAATCTTATGTGCTAAATGATTTGGTTGAAGAAGTGGTGATGATGGCGAAAAAATATAGCGATCGCATAATTCAAATAGAGTCAAAAGTTGATCGAATTGAGGTGAAAGCAGATTACAGTCGCCTCAAACAAGTATTATTGAATTTGATTGATAATGCCATTAAGTATTCTGAAGCTGATACACCCATAGTTTTGAAATTAAATCAACTTCAAGATAAAGCAATTCTCGAAGTTTGCGATCGAGGCTATGGAATTCCTTTGCAACAGCAAGCACGGATATTTGAAAGATTTTACCGCGTAGATGAATCCCGCTCTCATACTACCGGTGGTTGTGGTTTGGGTTTATCTATTGTTAAGACACTTGTAGAAGGTATGGGGGGTAGTGTCAGTGTCCAATCAAAGTTAGGGGAAGGGAGTACATTTACAATTAGTTTACCGACATATAGCAGTGCTATCTGAATTTTTAAAACATCCTCTCAAGAATCAGAACTTTTATAGAGGAGAAACCACCACAACTCTAGTCCAATCAAGGCTAAACCACCGATCGCAACACCAAATTTCAAGCCCAAAGGTTGCTCTATGTGGTTAAATTGACCATTTTGCTCTGACGAGTGGGCTGGCATTTCTGCTAATGTTATACTTGGTGTCCCAGTGAGAAGCGCTAAAGGTATAAGGCTTCCCCAAAGCATTTTTTTACTGAACATTTTCTAAATTAACCTGCAATTATGAGATAGCTTTTGGTTGAAAGTTACGTAATCTGAGGGCATTGCTAACAACAGATAGCGACGAAAGAGCCATCGCAGCCCCGGCGATAATTGGATTGAGTAACCAACCAAATATTGGGAACAAAATTCCAGCCGCAATGGGAATACCAATAACGTTGTAAATAAAGGCAAAGAAGAGATTTTGCCTGATATTGTTGATGGTGGCATGGCTGAGTTGAATTGCTGTGACAATTCCTTGCAAATCTCCAGAAATTAGGGTGATATCGCTAGCTGCGATCGCAACATCTGTTCCCGTACCAATAGCAATTCCCACATCAGCCTGTGCTAGGGCTGGCGCATCATTTATCCCATCACCCACCATCGCCACAATTTTAGATTTTGAATTGGGTAATCTCTCTATCTCCCCTTGTAGAGATTGGATAATCGCCGCCTTTTGATCTGGACGCACTTCGGCAAAGATTCGCTCAATGCCAACTTCTGCTGCGATCGCATCAGCCGTTTTCCGATTGTCTCCAGTCAGCATTACTACTTCTAAACCTAACTTCTGTAAAGCTTTCACCACCGCTTTTGATGAAGGTTTCAGGGCATCGGCAATACCCATTATTCCTTGTAGTTCGCCATCTACAGCAATCAAAATGACTGTTTTACCAGCAGTTTCCCAGGCATCTTTATACTGCTGAAGAATCATGGTGTTAATTCCAAGTTCTATTAACCAGCGTTGTGTACCAATTTGCACAAGCTGATTTGAAACAACTGCTTGGACACCACTACCTGCATTAGCCTGAAAGTTCTGTACCTCTGTTAAACTCACCTCTTGAGACTGGGCATATTTCACCACAGCTTCAGCTAAAGGATGCTCAGAATTCCGTTCCACCGTTGCTGCTAACTGTAAAAGCTTGATTTCATTCCCATTAGCTGTACCGTTAACAGTCACAAAGTCTGTAACTGTTGGTTTCCCCTGAGTCAAAGTACCGGTTTTATCTAAAACGATGGTTTGAATTTTGTGTGCTAGTTCTAAGCTATCTGCACCCTTAATCAAGATGCCATTTTCTGCACCTTTCCCTGTCCCCACCATGACAGAAGTGGGAGTGGCTAAACCCAAAGCACAAGGACAAGCGATAATTAGTACACCCACCGTTGTCATTGTTGCGAGGGTGACGTTGCCAGTGAAATTAAACCAAATGACGAAAGTGGCGATCGCAACGGCAATCACAGCTGGTACAAACCATCCTGTAACTTGATCTGCCAAGCGCTGAATTGGTGCTTTAGAACCTTGGGCTTGTTGCACTAATTTAACGATTTGAGCTAAAAACGTATCATTTCCAACTCGTGTCACCCGAAACTGAAACGCACCTGCACCGTTAATCGTCGCCCCAATCACCTCATCCCCTGGCTGCTTTTTGACTGGCAAACTTTCACCAGTTACCATCGCTTCATCTACTGTCGAATCGCCTGCAATCACTTCGCCATCGACTGGAATCTTTTCACCAGGACGTACCAAAATCACATCGTTGATTCTGACTTCAGCAATGGGAACATCAATTTCTCTACCATCACGGATAATTCTGGCATCTCTAGCTTGCAATCCGATCAGTTTGCGGATGGCTTCAGAAGTTTGTCCCCTAGCGCGATTTTCCAATAACCGCCCCAATAAAATTAAGGTAATAACAATGGCTGCAACTTCATAATAAACATGAGGTATCAAGCCCTGAACAATAAAAAATTTCGGGAAAACAGTCACAAACAAAGAATATATATACGCTGCACTTGTACCCAAAGCAATCAGCGTGTCCATTGTTGCCGTATGGCGCTTGAGGGTTTTCCAGCCATTGCGGTAAAAAGATCCACCACACCAGAAAATGACAGGTGTTGTCAGTCCTAACTGTACCCAAGGATTTTGCAAGAAACTAGGAATTAAGGGGAAGTTTAGCCCAGTCATCATAGGTAACGACCCCAAAAAGAGGAAAATGCTGATTACACCTCCCACAATTACCTTGAGGAAAAGTTCGCGTTGTAATGCTTGCCTACTCGCAATCTCTGTATCATCTTCTTCAGAGAGCAATTCTTCTTGGAGTGAATAGGAAGAATATCCCGCAGATGCGATCGCACTTTGGATTTTCTCTAAACTTGCTACAGAGCGATCGTACCTGATGGCAGCTTGTTCTGCTCCAAAGTTAACGTTACAGTCAATTACCCCAGGAACAGAGCGAATTGCCTTTTCGATGTTGTTGGCGCAACCAGCGCAACTCATGCCTCGAAGTTTGAGTGTGAGAGTATCCATAGCTAGATGAACCGAACCCCTGTGATTGATGTGGGAGGATCTGAAAGTAATTCGTAATTAAATTATTTGGGGATTTAAACCCCAACAGGTAAATACCGCCAACAATTACGAATTACGTTAGCGTAGCGGGGCGAAGCCCATTACGAATTAGCTAGCAACTGGATAGCCAGCAGCAGCCAACGCTTCCTTAATTTCTGTTTCTGATGCTTGAGTTTCTACACTGACAAGCTTGGTTGTTGGATCAGCCTGAACGCTTGCATTAGCATCGACTGCTTGAAGTGTTTTGGTGATGGTGCTTGCACAAACAGAACAAGACATATTGGGAACTGTGAGTTGGAGAGTCATAGATTTACGGGATAAAAATGAACAACCTAGCCAAACCAAGTTGGATGACTGAGGGATAATCGTCAACAATCAGAAATTTCTGGTTGAGAGTCCCCTTGAATTCATACTAGACTCTCTAGCCGACTGGAGAGTCTAGAGAATTTTAAAAGTTTTTAGCTAAAGTTCAATTTTCTTTACAGATGTAGTATGTAACTAGACAAAAATACAAAATACTACAAAACACTTGTTTTCCAATGCAAGTGTGAGACTGCATTACCTTGCCTGAAGAACGCCGCATTGAAGAAGCACCAGCCGCCTACAAACCTATTCAGTCTGTAATTGATGTGCAGGTTGAAGCAGAAATGGTGGACGTTGTGGCGCGATTGAGTCCGGTTTTGACGTTTAAAGCGTAGCCTCTAAATAAAAAGCCCCTGGTCAACGCCAGGGGTATCCATCTTTATTCCCTAATATCAGAATCACATCTGTGAAGCTCTAACGAATCCGTACAAATGCACTTAACGCATATTTTTGATGATTATTTTGCAATTAATTAATTGGATGGAATTTACCCAGTGTCATCAATAGTACGGTGTACACACAAGTTAGATCCAGTTTTAGTTTTATCCCAATAAGCTAGAAAGCCCTCATGTAGAGACGCGATAAATCGCGTCTAAAAGACTGATCATTGTATAAAAATATCGCCTATCAATTTACTTATACTCTTACCAAAGTCTATTTTTTACTTATAAGTTTTCAAAAAAAGACCCTGGAAGAGTATCCAGGGTGCATACACCTTTTTCAGGCATTAACAGGCTGAATAATAACTTTGTAAAATAGTTATTTCTACTATCTATAGAATGATACAAATATTGATCTATATATGGTAATAATGGTTTTTTGTTGCTTATTCTATTGATATATAGTATTTAATAAGACTAACAGGCATATTTTGATGAGCTTTTCTATTTCGTTAGGATAGTGTTAAACATTGTTTGGCATGATAGGGATAAATTATTAATAGGAAGTTAGAGGAGAGTTTGGAAGTAATTTTTGATTAATACTCATACATCAAGTACGAATTTTAGGGTCAATATCCTGCGAGTCCTCCGTTGAAGAACTTGTAGATCCTCGCCTATGCCTGAGAGAGGATGTACGATAGCATATATTAGCTATTTTTTGCCTCACTAACTTGAAATATATTGTATGTTTCAGTTGGTAAGTGTCAGTCACAAAAAAGGCATGGCTTTTAGCCATGCCCTATGTATACCAAGTGTTTACCATACCTTGCTAATTTATAATTACTTTGATTTCAGTTCATCTGTCTAGAGTGTGTTGACAGACTCTAATGATAGGCATGAAAAAGGTTTAGCACTTAGCTAAACCTTAATTGAAAGCAGTTATTCGACACACCAAAATTAATTTAGAGCTACTCTGAATTCTGGTCATCTTCCTCTAGTATAGGACTCATATATGATTACAAATATACGTAGGGTGTGTTAGCCTTTGGCGTAACGCACCGCCCAAAGGTTTAGGTGCGTTAGGCTACGCCATAACACACCCTACATACTACTTAGATTTTTTCAGAAATCAAATCATAGTCCTATATGTGTACAATAATTATAAAATCTGGTATATAACTCTATTGATAATATGTGAATTAGTTCAACACCCTTTAGATTTGATTACAGATAAAATTAATAGGTATTAATGGTCTAATTTAACAAAGCTTAAACAAAATCATTCTCAAGCTTTTGGTTGCATTAAACTCAATACGGTTCAGTTAAGAAGAATAGTAGTGGTCTCTCACATTAATTCTGATAGCTGAATCAAATTTCAATTTACTTTCTTTCTTTACGATCTTAGCTTTGTAAAAATTAGCAATCCAGCAGAAAAATGTCCCTGTGAAGAAGTTAAATGTTCTTCGGTATTTGTACAGTGAACAAAGTACCTTTACCTACTTCAGAAGTAACCTGGATAGTTCCTGCGTGCCCTTCTACAATCCTGTGGGATAAATGTAGCCCTAAGCCACTACCTGAACGTTTATGTTTGCCTTGGCGAAATCGCTCGAAAATTGTTGCCTGATCTTCGGGTGCAATTCCATATCCTGTATCTTGTACCTCAATTGTTACCGAATCTTGATTTCCTGGAAGAGGTGATGTTTCAAAAATACGGATTGTGATCCCTCCTGTATCCGTAAATTTAATGGCATTGGCGATCAAATTGTTTAGCACTCGGCGTAGTTCCAAGCGATCGCCCATAATAATCCCAGCATTATTACCCAATGGCTCTAATTTACTGGTGTCTATTGTCAGGATCAAACCTTTTTCATTAGTTAGAGGGCTTAGTTCGCTCACCACTTCTTCAGATATCTCACGTAAATTGCATACTTCCCAATTCAACGTTTTTTTACCTGCCTCGAAGCGATAAACTTCTAGGAGAGTGTTCACCATTTCCATCAAATTTTGGTTACTGCGAATCATAACTGCGATCGCCTGTTTCATTTCCGGCGAGATTTTGCAGAATGTTTCCATCTCAAACAAATTCAACATCCGATCGGCAGCTACTAAAGGAGTTCGCAAATCATGAGTCAGACGGGAAACAAAGTCTTCCCGTTGGCGGGCCATTTTTTGTTGTTCGTCCAGACTCTGCTTGAGACGTAATAGCGATCGCACTCTTGCCAATAGTTCATCGGTATCAAATGGTTTACGAATAAAATCGTCAGCGCCAGCATCCAAACCTTCAACAACGCTAGATTCATGAAAAGCAGTAATCAGCAGAATTGGAATATAACTAATTGCTGGGTTATTCCGAATCCGACGCGTGACTTCATAACCATCAATCCCCGGCATCATTACATCTAACAAAATCAGATCGGGTGGAGATTTTTCAACTTGCCTCAAAGCTTTTATTCCATCTGAAACCAAATCAATTTCATATCCCTCACTTTCTAAAATCGCTTGAACCAAAATAAGATTATCTGGAGTGTCATCAACTGCGAGAATACGATAAATTTTATTATTTTCGACTACAGACATAATTTATAAATTTCTCTCAGTGTTTGGGAAGTAATTTGAAGTAATTTATTGTTTAAATTTAGGATATCCTATCGGTGCTTGTCTAGCTTGAGAAGATAACTGATGGTGATTTTTTGCTCTGCCAAAAATCCCGTCGCTCTTTAATTGTAAATTGGGAGGATCATCAGCCACATTTTGTAATGTGATTTGACGCGGCAATTCAATTTTAAACGTTGAACCAATGCCCAATTTACTCTCCAGAAAAATTTTGCCGCCCATCATTCGCACCAATGAATCTACAATTGCCAAACCCAGACCTGTCCCTGAATATTTGCGAGTGATAGTTTGATCGACTTGGCGAAATGCTTCAAAGATACGTTTAAAATCTCTGTATGCTATACCAATACCTGTATCCCGAACAATAATTACCACTTTATTTGTAGGTAGTTCCTTAACCTCAACCCAAATCTCACCAGAGTCTGTGAACTTAATGGCATTGGAAAGTAGGTTAGTTAAAATTTGTCTGATTCGAACAGGATCGTTAAATATCAAAGGATTTTGCAAATCGGTTTGCACTAACAATGACAGCTTTTTAGCATCAGCGAGGGAACGCATTTCACCTACAGCGAGATTTATCACCTTTGATACATCAAATATTTCCGCTTTTAAGTCTAATCGTCCTATCTCCAGCTTAGAAAAGTCAAGAACTTCATTGAGTAGCATCAGTAAATGCTTCCCATTATTCAAGATGCGCTCAACCATATCTGCTTGCTGGTTGCTTAGTTGACCGAACTTAGGACGCAGCAGTATTTGCGAAAAACCAATAATCGCATTCATCGGCGTTCTGAGTTCGTGGGACATAGTGGCCAAAAAATGTGATTTTAACCGTGATGCCTCCAACAGCTTAAAGTTTTGTATTTGAATCTGTTCTTGTTGTCTCTCCAATTCTTGGTTCTTACGAATGAGTTTTTCATTACTTTCTCTCAGCTGCTCTTTTACCAAAGCTGCCTGCATTTCAGCCCGATAAATCCGAATCGTACTCCGCAAAACCTGTGCCAAGTTTTCTGGTGATATCCTAGACTTAGAGAGATAGTCTGTAGCACCAGCTCTAATTAATTCAATAGATATTTGTTCATCTCCTTGACCAGTCAAGACTACTATAGGAACTTTAATTTCCGAAAAACGTAGCCGTTGAATTAAGGTTAGTCCATCCTGGTTTGGTAAATCATAGGCGAGGAAAACACAATCATAAGCAGTACTGCTTAAGGTAGAAAACGCATCATTACCATCGCCGACTTCAGACAGTTCCATCTGAATACCTGCTAGCGTCAAGCCCTGACAGACTACCATCCTGTTTACTTCGTCATCGTCTACAACCAAAATTTTCAGCGTCTCTTCCATCGTTTTTTATTTTTGCCGCCAAATATAGCTTGATGTATAACATTTCTCTTTTGAGATTATCCAATTAAAAAAAATATAATATTTTCGGATATCTAAAATCTGTAACTTGATTAACTAAGGCGTTTAGTCAAATATCCAATACTTGTTTAGTTTTGCTCTCATCTTGACAAAGTTAGGCAAGATGATAGGCTTGAGGATATATCTGGCTAGATTTAAGTCGTCAGTTTTCACTTGGTGTTGATCTTGATTTGAGGTTTTCATTACAATTACAGGAGTTGATTTCAAAGCTAATTCTTGGGTTAAATTTAGTCTGTTGTATCCTAATATGTTTAGTTTGCCAGACTGTTGAAATTAAACTTCTAGCAAACTACCAATAGCTTTCAAAAAACTAGCAACTAACAAATCGAAAACTATTGCTCTAGGCACAAACAGACAAAACTGATATAAAGTAAAATAAAATACTCTACTAAGCTTAAACCAATTGTAAATGAGTCAGCAAGCGACCGTCGTCAGCCATTGGTGAGAGTTGCATAACATTATCGTGTACCATAAGCTTGAGCAGTTTTAACCATTAGATTTGGTTAGACCAGGTAAATAAGAAAGTGCTTCTTATACCTATTTTTGAATCACAACTAATGCTACATCCTGCAATTTCAACAATTTTCTTAACGATCGCAAACTTTCACAGTTGGGAAAATTCCCAAAACCCCCTCGCAAATTTTAGGAAGAATACAAGCCCTTCTAAGCCTTTTGGCATTAAAAAGATTACTTGCCCACTTTGACTGCTGAAGGGTTTAACTTTTGAGCCATAAGTCGCCCACCATCTGAATGCACGAGTAATTACCCCATGCAGTTGTAGTTGAATTCCTTTTGAGATTGTCCACCATTGAGCCTGACTTTTCACGTGATAGGGAAAAGAAGAGGCGAAACCTAAACCCCTAGCCCCCAACCCTACAAGGTTTGGGGGAGAATTTAAAACCTGTTTCCTATAAGGAAAAAGGAATGGAAATGAGGTTTTCCAGATCCCGTTAAAAGTCAGCACTTCGTCCATTTTTGTAAGCTTTTTTCAAAGCTTTGTACAAGATAATAAGAAATAACTAATGGAAGATGGCAACTAAAAGCCGAATTCTGAGCAAGGGAGAGCAATTTGGCATTCGTCTCAATATTTCATACTTTTTGTGCAAGTATCTATATATCTCCAGCTAGATATGTCCTCTATCTAAATATCTAAAAATAGTAAATTTATTATTTCTAGCGATGGATGCAGACTGATTAAAATATCATCTATCTTTGGTTTGGGGAAATAAGAGAAAGCGCTAACGAAAGGTAATACTTTGAAAGATGCAAACAGCGTAAGAGCGGGTATAGCGATGAATGAAATTAGCATTATTTTAATTGAAGATCATGACTTAACACGAATGGGGCTAAGAGCGGCATTACAGTCTCATAGCGCCTTGAAAGTAATAGGCGAAGCAGCAAATGCTACTCAAGGACTAAAACTTTTGGAAACGGCAAAGCCAGATGTAGCTGTTGTAGACATCGGTTTACCTGATATGGATGGCATTGAACTCACCCGTAAATTCAAACGCCATCAAGCTGAAACTGGTCAGACGACAACGAAAATTCTGATCCTAACAATGGATCACACTGAAGACGCTGTACTTGCAGCTTTTGCAGCAGGTGCTGATTCTTATTACATGAAAGAAACAAGCATCAGTAAATTAACTGAGGCGATTCAAGCAACTCACGGCGGTAACTCTTGGATTGATCCGGCAATTGCCAATGTGGTATTGCGGAAAATGCGTCAAGGTATTCCTGGAGAAAGCCAAAATTCTGATAAGCCGAAGACTGTAAAAATTGAGGCGCTAGCGTCCGAATACGAGCAAGTTTTAGAAACATATCCCCTGACTCAACGGGAATTGGAAATCTTAGAATTGATTGTAGCTGGGTGTAGCAATGGGCAAATTGCCGAGAAACTCTATATTACAGTTGGTACCGTAAAGACTCATGTTCGTAATATTCTAAATAAATTATGTGCTGATGATCGTACCCAAGCTGCCGTCAGGGCCTTACGTTCTGGTTTAGTAGCATAAGGAGTGCTGGGTGGGGAGTGCTGTACAGGGATAGCGGAGCGTCTAGCTTGTGAGGATTAAAGATTGGGAAGATAAGGGAGTCGGGGAGCAAGAAAGTGAAAGAGATGAACGAGAACTAATGCCCAATGCCCCTTCAACTCAATCGTTCTTGTAAACATTCTGCAATGCGTAGTGCAGCTCCTGGTTTACCCATACGCCGCAGTCCATTTTCGGCTATAATTTGCAAAATATCAGGATCTTTGAATAGAGACTGGACAACCTTCGCTACTTCTGTCGGCTGCTCAATTAAAATCAAAGATGAGCCTAAAAGACGACTTTGAGCTTCAGCAAAGGCAGGATTATATTGGGGACCATTACCGGGAATAGCGATCGCAGGTTTCCCTAAACCGATAAACTGTTCTGTGCCTGTACCTGCCATTGCGATCGCAAAATCTCCCAAATGTAAGCAGTCATTATAGGCTTGTTGAGTCAGCAAAAGATAAGCATTTCTTTGTTTAAATGTCAATACATTTGGATCGGGAAGTTGGATAGGACATACCGATTCTGGTCGCCAGCCTTGGGATTGCACGCTTTGGGATAAAATATTAGAGTCTAAACCAGGAGCGATCGCACCTAAAAATACTACTCTGTTAGAAGTATAGAAAATTGAATCTCGCTCCTGGAAACTTGCCATCAGCGCAGATACAGCAATCATAATTTTTTCCCAGTTGGCGTATGCCTCTGGCGGACGAGAACCAGGAAGAAGAGTCACTACAAAAGGCCGAACTATCTCTTGTTGTTCGCTATCCTGACTATAAAATTGTTGGCGTGAAAAGGTCGGTTGCAAACTATCCATCATGGGATTACCCAAATTAAAAGCGGGAATTGGCCATTGTTTTAATGTTTCCGTCGTCAGCGCATCTCTGGGAAACACTGCTTTACAACGGCGACGGCTCATTAACCAACGTTCCCAAGGATGGTAGACAGAGCCAGAAAAGTTTTCCCAACGTGCGTCTTTGGATTTCCGTGGTAATAATCCAGCTTCATCGCGCACATAATATTCAGATTTCGCCGTACCCACAAAAGCATAATTAGCGCCACTAAAAGTTGCAAACAAAAGAGGGACGATATCTCCCACAGCTAAAATTGCTCTTTTATTACCTAATTTTTTTTGGGAACTCACCCATCGGCGGACAGCTTTAATCTGGCTGAGGGTAAGTTGCAATAAACCACCGCGTACATCCCGCGCCAACTGGCGGCCATCCATATAAATAAAGCCGCCAGAAGGCATAGTGCGGACTGAACCAATGAGGGGGATATCCAACTGTTGGTAAGCACGTCCTTCACCCACCAGAGGTAAAGCAAATATCTCTGGTGGGTTTGATTGTCGTTGGAGTTCTTGCAAAATCCGAACTGCAATTACATCTTCCCCATGACCATTACTTAATACAAGTAACCTTAAAGGAGAAGTTGCAGCTTGGGAGTTAGAAGCTACAGATAAGCGGGATGAATTACTCATAAGAAACAAAATATCAAAATTAACTGTCGTTTGGGTAAGAGGTGTAAATAGGGAAAATCGGCGAATAAGCTGGAAGTTAGTATTATCGCTATTTCTTTGCTTTCCTACAACTAATGCCAAATTCTCAAAGGATGTATTGTTTAAAATTATTGGAAAAGCTTTTTAATCAAGTCTTTTAATCTAAAATCTAAAATCCAAAATTGATATAACTCCCTATTAATTAGGTTAAATATTATGCGAGTTTCTGCTACTGCAATTTTTACTTTAGCTACTTTAGCTGCTGCCAATGTCACTCAGCAAGCAACGGCTGCATCTGCTAAAACCGTTACTCCAACAGCAAAAGCCGGTAACTTGGTAGTGCCGATAATTGAAGACACTCCTGCACGGATAGAGACAATTGCTTCCCCAGAAACCATAGTTGCACAACAATTTTCTCAAAATCCCGTCGCCGCACAAACAGGTGCAAGCAAAAATTCCCCAGTAGTCTTAAAGTCAGCAAAAGAATTAAGTTCCCAAGCCATCCTCCCTACTTCCCCCTCACCATCTCCCAAAACCCCTGCTACTGAGAGGGATTTGGTAGTCACAGCTACAGACGTACAGGTAGTGGGAGCCAATCAAGAATTGCAGGAGATTATTCGTAAAGTCATTAAAACCCAGGTAGGTGGAGAAACCAGTCAAAGCCAGCTACAAAAAGATGTAGCTGCAATTTTGGATACAGGTTTATTTAGCAATGTCAGTGTGAATAGCTTTAGCACACAGGCTGGATTGAATGTAGTTTATCAAGTACAACCAGTAATTGTGCGATCGCTGCAATTATCTGGTGCTAAAGTCCTCACCTACCAAGTGGCCCAACAAAAGTTGCAATCTCAGATTGGAACCACCATCAGTCCTGCTGGACTCCAGCAAGCAGTAGTACAAATTAATAAGTGGTACGCCGACAATGGTTATAATTTGGCACGGGTGTTATCAATTAAACCCAGTTCTCAAGGCATTCTCACCATTAATGTTGCTGAAGGCTTAGTGAGTGATATCAAATTTCGCTTTGTCAACGATGAGGGAAAAACCGTTGATAGCAAGGGTAATCCCGTCGGAGGACGCACCAAAGCAGATTTTCTGCAACAGCAACTCAAGCTAAAACCTGGTCAAATCTTCCAAGAAAATGTCGTCAAGCAAGACATCCAACAGCTATATCGCACTGGTTTATTTGAAACAGTGAATGTTGCTTTAGAAGGAGATGCGACAAAACTTGATTTAGTCTACCAACTTAAAGAAACTGGGGCGCGTGGTGTTAACTTGGGTGGTAGTTACAATGCAGATCAGGGATTAACAGGCACAATCAGCTATCAAGATCAGAATGTTGGCGGTATTAACGATACATTAGGTGTGAATGTTGGCGTAAGTAGCCGGGACTTGCAATTTAATAGCAAATTTGTCAGTCCTTATCGGGCAACAAACCCCGATCGCTTGGGGTACACTGTGAATGGTTTTCGGAATCGGGAACTTTCGGAAACCTTTGATGACAAGATTAAGCTAGCTAACGGCGACAAAGTGCGGGAAGGTCAAATTGGTGGGAGTGTCAGCTTACAGCGACCAATTGACAACTGGAATACCTCATTAGGATTAAACTATACCCGAACTAGTATTCGCGATCGCCAAGGTAATATTACCCCAACTGACGCTCAAGGCAATCCCCTATCTGCTAGTGGAACTGGTGTTGATGACTTAACTACCGTATCCTTCACCGCCACCAAAGACCAACGAGATAATCCCTTCAACCCAACTCAAGGTTCCATTTTGAGTTTGAGTACAGAACAATCTGTGCCCATCGGTCAAGGTAATATTTCCCTAAATCGTCTCAAAGCCAATTACAGCCAATATCTACCAGTCCAGTTATTTAACACCAAACAGCCACAAGTATTTGCTGTGAACGTCCAAGCTGGTACTGTGCTTGGGAATTTACCGCCTTATGAAAGCTTTAACTTGGGTGGTTCCAATTCAGTGCGCGGTTACGATTCTGGAGATGTGGGAAGTGGCCGCAGTTATGTCTTAGCTTCTGCTGAATATCGTTTTCCCGTCTTACCAATCGTAGGGGGTGTATTATTTGCCGACTTTGCTTCAGACTTAGGCTCAGGTGATACTGTATTAGGAAATCCGGCGGGTGTGCGAGACAAACCCGGTTATGGTTTTGGTTATGGGGCTGGAGTCCGCTTAAATTCACCACTAGGTTTAATTAGGGCTGATTATGGCATTAATGACCAGGGAGAAAGCAAAGTGCATCTAGGTATAGGTCAGAGGTTTTAACCTTGATTTCTTCTAAGGAACTTGCGCTCAAAGTCTTATAAAATCGTACTTTTTGATTTTCTTAGGGCGCAAGTTCCTTCCATCTATGTTGGGTTGCGATCGCCACCCATTATTCGCTCACAAGTGAGAAATCAAGGAGTGTGGGAGGTGTGGGAGGATGGGGAAGAAATCTGACCCCACACTCCCCTGCCTACAGTATCGTGAGAAATCCGGGTTTAAGCATCAGTCAAGTTGCTTCTCTACGAGACGCTGCGCGAACGCTCCAATTAAAAATTATTAATTAAGAATTACAAGACGCTCTCTACAAGACGTTGCGCGTAGCTTGCTTCGACCTAGTAGTTCGCCAAGTGAACTTGGCGGGGTAAAGGGGAAGGGGGAAGGGGTAAAAGGTTTAAATCCCTTACCCTTTTCCCTTTCCCCTTTACCCAGTCCTCACAAGCGCATTTTTGGGTTGGCAGACTACTAGGAGTATGCGGTTCGTTTATCAATTACCTCAAAACTAATGGGATAGACCATTGGTAGGGGCAATTCATGAATTGCCGCTATATTTCATAGCTTGATGCTTAAATCCTAAATTTATTTCTTGTAAATCCCTTATATAAAGCTTGCATGAACTTGATTTTTGCTTACGCGAGGGTGTCATCAGCTTATATTGATAAAATTTACTTATGTAAGTTTAGCAAAAGTCATTACTACAGAATGATTTATGAAACAATAAAAAAATGCGTATTCATCAATTTTAATCAGCAAACAAAATATATTCAGACAAAGAATAAAGTTAATATGATGTTTATGTGACAATGTATAAGATTTGACAAAAACTTATACATCTTCAAGATTTGGTGAAGCAGTTTATGTGATTTTACTTAAGAGATAATTGAAAAGGCAAAAAACCTACATCGGGATAGGATAATTTTTTATCCTCCTCCCTGGTAGAAACAATGAATCAAAATCCTGTAACTGCAACTAATAGCTTAGAAATAAATGCCTCACGGCAGTTTACCCCTTGGCTGTTGGAACAGAATCTCAGTCTAGCTTTCACTACATATCAAGCAGGTAAATTATTTTTCATCGGCTTGCAACAAGGCGGCAAACTATCAGTATTCGAGCGCACCTTTGAACGCTGCATGGGTTTGTATGCCTGTGGCAACAGTTTGTATATGAGTTCGCTTTATCAACTGTGGCACTTTGAAAACATCCTACAACCGGGGCAAGTTCACGACAACTATGATGCTGTTTATTTGCCCCAGATAAGTTATGTGACGGGAGACTTAGACATTCATGATATCGCCCTGAGTAATTCCTCATTCCCAAACGGCAAAATTCCCAGTGGTGGCTTAAATGATTTAGAGAATCTCATATTTGTCAATACCTTATTTAGCTGTTTAGCCAAAGTTAGTTCCACCCATAGCTTCATTCCCCTATGGCAACCGCCATTTATTAGTAAATTAGCAGCAGAAGATAGGTGTCATTTCAACGGTTTGGCAATGCGAGATGGTCAACCCAGATATGTGACTGTTGTTAGTCAATCAGATGCAGCGGAGGGATGGCGGGACAGACGGGCAGATGGTGGTTGCGTCATTGATGTAGAGAGTAACGAGATAGTAATTAAGGATCTTTCTATGCCCCATTCTCCTCGCTGGTATCGAGACAAATTGTGGTTACTCAACTCAGGGACAGGAGATTTTGGCTACGTAGATTTGGAACTAGGCAGCTTTGAACCCGTGGCTTTTTGTCCAGGATATATGCGTGGTTGTGCATTTCATGGCAACTTTGCGATCGTAGGTATTTCTCAGCCGAGGCACAACAAAACTTTTAGTGGTTTGCCCCTAGATGAAAAATTGCAACAAAAAAACGTCGAACCTCGGTGTGGGTTGCTGGTGATTGACTTGCGGACTGGGGATATTGTGCATTCCTTGCGAATCGAAGGAGCCGTACTGGAATTATACGACGTGGTGGCACTACCAGGGGTGCGTCGTCCAATGGCGATCGGCTTTAAGAGTGATGAAATTCGGCGGATGGTGACGATGGGATGAGTCTAGAGGTGAAATATTCACGTTTCTAGACTCGATAAACAACACAAGGAGAATCAACAATAATGGCGAATGCAGTTTTAAATTTATCTGACCTCAACGGCAGCAACGGCTTTGTAATTAACGGCATTGATAGATATGACGAATTAGGCATTTCTGTCAGCAATGCGGGGGACATCAACGGCGACGGCATTGATGACCTGATTATTGGGGCGGCAGGGGAGAGCTACGTGGTGTTTGGCAGCAGTAATGGCTTTGAACCTAGTTTCAACCTTTCATCTCTCAATGGCAGCAACGGCTTTGTAATTAACGACATTGATCTTGACCGCTCAGGCTTTTCCGTCAGCAGTGCCGGAGACATCAACGGTGACGGTATAGATGACCTGATTATCGGGGCAAGTACTGCCTACGCTAACGGTCAGGATAGAGCAGGGAAGAGCTACGTGGTGTTTGGCAGCAGTACTGAGTTTGGAGCCAGTCTCAACCTTTCATCTCTTAATGGCAGCAAAGGCTTTGTGATTAACGGCATTAATAACCGTGACTTTTCAGGCAATTCTGTCAGCAGTGCGGGGGATATCAACGGCGATGGCATAGATGACCTGATTATCGGGGCACTATTTGCCTCCCCCAACGGCAGGGGTGATGCAGGGGAGAGCTACGTGGTTTTTGGCAGCAATAGTGGTTTTGAAGCTAGCTTCAACCTTTCCTCTCTCAATAGCAGCAACGGCTTTGTGATTAATGGCATTGATGCGTATGACTACTCAGGCAGGTCTGTCAGCAGTGCGGGGGACATCAATGGCGACGGCATAGATGACCTGATTATCGGGGCAGATCGTGCCGACCCCAACGGTCAGTTAAATGCAGGGGAGAGCTACGTGGTGCTTGGAAGCAATAGTGGTTTTGAAGCTAGCTTCAACCTTTCATCTCTCAATGGCAGCAACGGCTTTGTGATTAACGGTGACTCTGGCTCATCAGGCTTTTCCGTCAGCAATGCGGGGGACATCAACGGCGACGGCTTTGATGACCTGATTATCGGGGCACCTGGTGCCTCCCCCAACGGTCAGTTTGGTGCCGGGGAGAGCTACGTGGTGTTTGGCAGCAGCAGTGGTTTTGATGCCAGTTTCAACCTTTCATCTCTCAATGGCAGCAACGGCTTTGTAATTAACGGCATTGATAACGGTGACGAATCAGCCATTTCTGTCAGCAGTGCAGGGGACATCAACGGCGACGGCTTCGATGACCTGATTATCGGGGCATTTTTTGCCGACCCCAACGGTCAGTATAATGCCGGGGAGAGCTACGTCGTCTTTGGTCGCAGCAGTGGCTTTGGCGCAGGATTCAACCTTTCATCTTTGGATGGTAACGAGGGTTTTGTAATTAACGGCATTGATGCAGATGACCGCTCAGGCCGTTCTGTCACCAGTGCGGGGGACATCAACGGCGACGGCTTTGATGACCTGATTATCGGGGCATATCGTGCCGACCCCAACGGTCAGTTTAGTGCTGGGGAGAGCTACGTCGTCTTTGGTTTCGCATCTCCTACACCTACTAATAAACCTCCTGTCACGGTTAATGACACAGCTACTACTGACGAAGATACTGCCTTTAATATAGATATACTAGCTAACGACAGCAACTTCCAAACTGTGACCGCTGTCAATGGTAGGACAGTTGTTGTTGGCACTGCCATTGCCTTGAGTTCTGGTGCTTTAGTTACCCTTAATGCTGATGGCAGCTTGACCTACGACCCGAATGCTTCATTTGATTTTTTGGCTGTTGGTAAAAGCGGTACTGACAGCTTTACATACACCACCAACAATGGCAGCTTGATTAATACAGCTAGCGTCAACTTGACCATTAATGGAGTCAATGATGCGCCCAAAGTTGCTTCAGTTTTTAACCTCTCCTCTCTTAATGGTAGCGACGGCTTTGTAATTAACGGCATTGATGGCGTTGACTTTTCAGGCCGTTCTGTCAGCAGTGCGGGGGACATCAACGGCGATGGCTTTGATGACCTGATTATCGGGGCAAGTGATGCCGACTCCAACGGTCAGTTTAATGCAGGGGAGAGCTACGTGGTGTTTGGCGGCAGTACTGAGTTTGAAGCCAGTTTTAACCTCTCGTCCCTTAATGGCAGCAACGGCTTTGTGATTAACGGCATTGATGATGGTGACTACTCAGGCAGTTCTGTCAGCAGTGCGGGCGACATCAACGGCGATGGCATAGATGACCTGATTATCGGGGCATCACAGGCCAACAGTCAGTTCAATGCAGGGGAGAGCTACGTGGTGTTTGGCAGCAGTAATGGGTTTGATGCCAGTTTTAACCTTTCATCTCTCAATGGCAGCAACGGCTTTGTAATTAACGGCATTAATGCAGGTGACTTGTCAGGCAGTCCTGTCAGCAGTGCGGGGGACATCAATGGCGACGGCTTCGACGACCTGATTATCGGGGCATCAAGTGCGGACCCCAACAGTCAGGACGGATCCGGGTCAAGCTACGTAGTGTTTGGCAGCAGTAATGGGTTTGGAGCCAGTCTTAACCTTTCGTCCCTAGATGGTAGCAACGGCTTTGTGATTAACGGCATTGATAGTCGTGACTTCTCAGGCAATTCTGTCAGCAGTGCGGGGGACATCAATGGCGACGGCTTCGACGAACTGATTATCGGGGCAGGCTTTGCCGACCCCAACGGTCAGTATAATGCCGGGGAGAGCTATGTAGTGTTTGGCAGCAGTAATGGGTTTGGAGCCAGTCTTAACCTCTCATCCCTTAATGGCAGCAACGGCTTTGTGATTAACGGCATTGATAGTCGTGACTACTCAGGCAATTCTGTCAGCAGTGCGGGGGACATCAACGGCGACGGCTTCGATGACCTGATTATCGGGGCACAAAGCGCCGACCCCAACGGTCAGCTTTTTGCCGGGTCAAGCTACGTAGTGTTTGGCAGCAGTAATGGGTTTGGAGCCAGTCTTAACCTTTCGTCCCTGGATGGCAG
>NZ_JBALEQ010000007.1:0-625 GCF_036917775.1 Nostoc sp. | reverse complement strand
GGCAGGGTGGTTTCATACAACGAGAGAAAAATAATAATGATTTGTATAGGGTGGAGAAAAATGGATAACTAACAAGTATGAATCTCGTCGAACAATTGCAGCAAGTCCCAGACTATAGGCACATTCGGGGACGAAGACATGAATTATGGTTAGTATTGTTGCTAATATTGCTGGGAGCAATGACTGGGTATTGGGGCTATCGACCACTCGAAGATTTTACCCGTGTACACAGACAGAGCTTGATTGAACTGTTAAATCTAGATGAGACAATTAAGTTTCCGTCGTATTCAACGTTCCGACGAGTACTGAAAACAGTAGATTTTCAGCTATTCACCGACCTATTTAATAATTGGGCATCAGTTTTTGTTCCACCGATACCAGGAGAACGTTTGGCAATAGATGGTAAAGGCATTCGTTGCACAGTCACGGATTACAGTCAGTCCTACCAAAACTTTATCAGTACAGTATCAGTTTATAGTCACGAACGGGGCATTGTACTCAGGATGCAACCAATGTCCAACAAAAAAATAAGTGAAGTGGCGATAGTAAAACAATTAATCTCCGAGTTTTCTGGTCAACAAGTCGTTTTTACCCTTGATGCTTTACACTGCCAAAAAAAACTGTA